>NZ_JBSSDH010000009.1:0-198152 GCF_054060555.1 Pseudomonas sp. TE6283 | reverse complement strand
CACCTGATCCCATCCCGAACTCAGCAGTGAAACGATGCATCGCCGATGGTAGTGTGGGGCTTCCCCATGTGAGAGTAGGTCATCGTCAAGATTCAATTCCGAAGCCCCTGATCGCGATGCGGTCAGGGGCTTTGTCTTTTCAGGGTACCAAGGCACGTGATTGCTGTATGAGACAACCCAGCGCCTTGGACTGGGCTGTCTCGCAGGGAACAAAGTTGCAAGCATCAGCAGCGTGGGAGCGGGCTAGCCCCGCGATGCGGTGTATGGCACCGGCTTCGCCGGTGATCGCGGGGCTGATGCTTGAAAACCTGTACCCTGCGCGAAAGCGCAGCCCGAACAGTCATCCCCCGACCCCCGCCATCCAAGACAAAAAAAGGCCGCTCCCGGTTGGGAGCGGCCTTCTTGCTATCGGGGCATACGCCCCTGCCAGTGATATCAGCTCAGCAGGTTACGCACATTGCCCATCGCCTCATCGGCAAAGCCCTGCAGGAACGCCTGGAAGCCCGGCAGGGCCTCTGGACCACCCTCCCAGGGCTCGGCCTGGATGGTCCAGGTCGCACGGCTGCGGTTGGCATCGATCGCCTGCACTTGCATGGCAGCCCACAGGTTGCCGATATTCAGGCTGGTGTAGATCAGGCTCCAGGTCATGTGCATGGCCTGCTCGTCACGGCTGTTCAACTGCTCGATCACCACGTTGCCATCCTTGAACAGCTTCTTGCGCACCGAGCGCACGCCACTGCCGGTCATCTCGATGTGCGCCAGCGCAGGGATGAACACCGGGAAGCCGGCGAAGTTGCCGACGATGTTCCACACGCTGGCGGCTGGGGCGGCGATCTCGACGCTGGAAACCACCAGGCAGCCTTGCGGGTTACGGATCAGCGTGTCGGGTTTGAGTGTTTGCATGGGATGTTGCTCCTGTTGCGGATTGAAGGGATCAGATAAAACCGATGTCGGCCAGGTAGCGGCAGCCGCGGCTGAGCAGCGTCGGGTCCTTGCTCGGGTAACGGGCGCCCATGCGCTGAACGCCGGCACGGGCGTTGTCGTGGGCGATGCCGGAGATGTCGCCGATGTCTTCCTCGAAACCGTCCAGATAGAAACCCAGGACGTCGTACAGCGCGTTGTCGCGGTCGACCCGGGCCAACTGGTGCTGCCATTGCTCGACGCTCACCAGCTCGAAGGCGTGGCCCTGCGCTTGGAACGACGCCAGGTAGTCACGCCAGCGCAGCGGTTCAGGGTTGTGCAGGTTGAACACGCATTGGCCTGCCTGGTGGCGGCTACTGTGGAAGGCGATGAAACGGGACAGGAAGTCCACTGGCATGAGGTCGAAGTCGATCTCCAGCCCCGGCACCTGGCCCAGTTGCAGCGAACCCTTGAGCATCAGCATCAGTCGATTGCGCTGGGGCTGGCAGGCGCCCGTGCGGCTGTCGAAGGTGATGTTGCCGGGGCGGAACAGGTTGACCCACACGCCCTGCTCGCGGGCGCGGCTGAGGATGCGCTCGCCGACCCACTTGCTCAGGTTGTAGCCATTGCGGATATAGATCGGCGGGGTACTGGCCGGATCGCTCTCCAGCACGCGACCATCGTTGTCCACGGCGCTGCACGCGGACAGGGTCGAGACGAAGTTGAAGATCTTCTTGCGTCGGCCTTCGCACAGCCGCAGGCACTCGAACAACGGCTCGATGTTGTCGGCGGCCAGCACCTCGTAGTCGAGCACATGGTTGACCTGCGCGGCGTTGTGCAGCAGGGCGCCATAGTGGTTGTCCAGGTCGTCGTAATCGGCCTGGGACAAGCCCAGCAGCGGCTTGCGCAGGTCTGCCTCGAGTACCCGCACGCGGCTCAGGTCCAGGTTGATGTGGTTTTCCTGCAGGGCCTGGGTGAAGCGCTCCTCGGCGGACCGCCCACCGGCTCGGCGTACCAGACAGGCGACTTCGGTGGCGCCCCATTCCAGCAAGGCTTCGACCAGGTGCACGCCAAGGAAGCTGTTTGCCCCCGTGACGATGACCTTGTGCACATCGCCCAGACGTTCCATCGGCAGTACCTGCAAGCCGAGATCGCGGTTGGCGTCCTGCTCCAGGCGCGCCAGGGAGGTCTGCAGCGCATCATCATTGCCGTCGAGCAGCGCACCCAGGCGCTGCAGGGTCGGCTGCTCGATGAAACGGTTGATTGCCACACCTTGGCCGAAGTGTTCCCGGATCTCCAGCAACAGGCGTGACAGCAGGATCGAGTGCCCGCCCAGATTGAAGAAGCTGTCGTCCATGGAGATGTCGGCTGGTGGCAGTTCCAGCAACCCGCTCCACAGCTGCAGCAGGCGCTTCTCGGTCTCGGTCGTCGGTGCGATGCGCGCGTTCGTCGGTAGGGTCAGTGGTCGTGCCGACAGTGCCCGGCGGTCCACCTTGCCGTTGGCCGTATAGGGCATGTGCTCCAGCACCTGGTAGAACATCGGGCGCATGTAGTCGGGTAGGTGCCGCTCGGCATGCTCACGCAACACGGCTTGCGCATCGGCCCGCTGCGGATGGGCGAGGAAGGCCAGGATCCGGCGCTGCGCGTCGATCACCACCGCTACCTGGGCGAACAGGTGACTGTCGCGCAGGCAGTGTTCGATCTCCTCGGGCTCGACCCGGAAGCCTCGGATCTTCACCTGGTTGTCCCGCCGTCCGCACAGCTCGATGCCCTGGGCGGTCCACTTGCCAATGTCTCCGGTGCGATAGGCTCGCAGCGTGCGGCCTGCGGGCAGGCTCAGCTCGACGAAGCGTTCGGCGGTCAGTGCAGGCTTGTTCAGATAGCCCAGGCCGACACCGGGCCCGGCGATGTACAGCTCGCCAGGGGTCTGCTCCGCGACCGGTCGCAGATCCTGGTCAAGTATCAGCACCTGGGTGTTGGCGATGGGCAGGCCCAGGTTGCGGTTGCTGTCGCCGTTGGCGAACACCCGGGTGGTCGCCAGCACGGTGGTTTCCGTCGGCCCGTAGATGTTGTGCATCCGGCACTGGCCGGCCAGGCGGGTGATGACCTGCGGCTCACAGACGTCGCCGCCAGTGATCAGATGACGCAGGCCGAGGTGGAGGTCGCGGGGCAGGATGCTCAGCAGGGCCGGTGGCAGGAACGCATGGCTGACCTCCTGGCTGTGGATAAGTTGTACCAGTTGCCGCGGATCACGGCGTTGGTCCTCGCTGGGCACTACCAGCTCGGCACCGCAGAGGAAGGTCGGCAGGATGTCCAGCAGCGAGGCATCGAAGCCGATGGTGGAGAACTGCAGCACCCGGCTGTGCCCGTCCAGGGCCACATGCTCGCGATACCAGGCCATGAAGTGCGCCAGGTTGCGCTGGCTGAGCAGCACGCCCTTGGGCTGGCCGGTGGTGCCGGAGGTGTAGATCGCCACGCAAGCCTGCCCTGCGCCGGCCTGGCGCAGCGCCAGGCCAGGCAACGGCATGCCCGGTGTCGTTGCGAGGCTGCGAACATCCACATGGGGGATATCCACAGGCACATGCCCGTCATGCAGCACGACGCAGGCACCGGCATCCTCGAGGATCGACTGGCGTCGTTCGGCCGGTGTGGCCGGGTCCAGCGGCAGGTAGATGGCCGCACAGCCCAGCGCCGCCAGCAGGCTGGCATAAAGGTCAGGCGACTTGTCCATGCACACGGCGACCACCGGTGGCTGTTCACCGGGTTCAGGCAGCAACGGTACCAGGGCCTGCTGGATGGCGACGGTGCGGGCATGCAACTGGCGATAGCTTGAGCGCTGGCCGGCGTGGTTCAGCGCGGGGCATTCGGCATGCAGGCGCAGGCTGTGCTCCAGTGTCTCGACCAGGCTCGTTTCGGCCTGCTCCAGCAGCTCGGCGCGCAGTGTGCGGTTGAATGGATGGCGGTAGGCCAGTACCTCCAGCCAGTCCAAGCCGTGCTCGCGCTCCTGGTCACCGGGGCTGACTGCGGGCGCTTCCTGCAGGTACGTCGGATTGCGGGCAAATCGGGTGACCTGCAGGGCCAGTTGATCACACAGGGCCCGCAGGGCGTCTTCACGCAACTGCTGGCCGTTGCCGGAGCCCGGCGCGGGGATCGCCGCTCGCTGGATCAGCCGCTGGGCGCTGGCACTGCCGCACCAGCACAGGGCTTCCAGTTGCGGCAGGGGCTCGGCGAAGCTGGCGCCCAGGCGCAGCCTGAGCAGTGGCGTGTTACCCAGGGCATGCCAGTCGCAGCTGCCCAGGGCCAGGCTGCCATCTTCCACCACCAGGTCCGGCCGGGCCGACAGCTGCTGGCGCAAGGCTTGCGCGCTGTCGACGGTGGCCGGGCCATGGCCGTGCTCGTCAAGGAGGCGGGCGAATGCCTTCAGGGTGGGACTGTTGCCCACCAGGAGTATGTCGAGGCGTCTCATATCCAGGTCCTCAGGGCAGGTAGTCGCGCAGTGCGTCTTGCACACAGGGCGACTCGAGCATCGAGCTGCTGCGGAAGAAACGCAGGATGTTGCCCAGCAGCGGATGTTGGTGATTGATCGGGTAGGCCAGGCCTTGCGCTTCCTCACGCAAGGCCTGGCGCACCGTTTCATTCACCGGCAAGGCGGCGATCAGGGCGCAGTCGAAAGCCTGCTGGATGTCGCTGGTCAGGTACTGGCGCAGGAACAGCGGCAGCACCCTGGCGATCGCCTGGCGATCCGTTTCTGGCGCGCTGTGCCAGTAGATGCGCGTAAGCCGCGCCCAGAAGCTGGAATGACGGCCTTCGTCCAGCAGGTGATCGGCCATCAGTCCCTTCACCGAGGGTTTGACCGAGTCGTCCTTGGCAAAGGCCGCGACATCGTCGGTCAGGGTGTTCTCGGCGATGCCCACGCAGATCAGCTCCAGCGCATCGCGCAGGCCCTCGGGCACCCGGTCCAGCACGGCCGGAATGGCGCGGCTGAGTTCGATCTCCTGGGGCAGGGCGATCGGCTCGATGCCGGTCAGGGCGATGGTCTGCTGCAGGAAGTCCATCGCCACCAGGGCGTGATAGTCCTCGTCCACCACCACGGTCATCGCGTCGTAGCGGCAGGCGAACGGGAACCGCACGGCAAAGCGATCCTTGGCGATGCGCCGGGCTGTACGGTCGACGATTTCGGTCTCGAAGATCACCACATCGTTGATGAACTTGTAGAGGCTTTGCACCAGCACGAAATCACGCAACTGAGGACATTCGCGCTGGAACGTCGCGCCGAGCACCAGGGGTTGGCGGCTCAGGGGGTAGATCAGTCGCTGGTCATCCTCCACCAGGCGCCGGGGCCGGGTGCGTATGGTCGCCCGAGCCTCCCAGGCCTCGGCAAAGGAGCGGTACTCAAGGGCGTTCATGGGGTGACCTCGGCGACAGGCGTCTGCAGCGAGGCCCGCAGGCGGTCCCACAGCGCCATGCGGCTGTCCACTGCGGCGATGGCGGCCACGTAGACGTCTTCCTGGCGCAGCGGGTCGTGGTCGACCAGGCGAGCGAGCAACTGCTCGGCGGCAGGCCCATGGTCTTCGGAGTCCACCTCGATGTGGCGCTGCAGGTAGTAACGGAAGGTCGGCGCCTGCTCGGTGCCGATGCCCCACTCGTCGAGGATCTGCTGGAACATCGCCGGGATCACGCTTTCCCGGCCGTGCAGGAAGGCGGCCGCGACCCGGTGGGCCGGTGCGTCGAGGGCCACCTCGAGGGTGTCGCGGACGAATCGCTGGGCGGCCTCACTGGCACCGCAGCGCTGCAGGGCATCGATGGCCGTGATGCCCTGCTGCTGCAGGGTGATGAAGCGATCGATGGCCTGGGTGCTGGCGCCGACTTCGCGCATGGCATCCAGGTACAGCTCGAAGTGGCTGTAGTGGCCGTGGTCGAGGCGGTCGTCCGACTCTTCGCCCAGCACGATCTCGTTGATCAGACGCGCAGCGGCCGGGTCCGCCGGCGGTAGCCAGGGCAGGCTGACGCAGGTCAGCTCCTGCTGCAGGCGCTTGGTCAGTGACATGAAGTCCCAGACTGCAAAAACATGGGTTTCCATGAACCGGCGCAGTGTCTGCAGCGAGTCGATTTCGGAAAAGAGTGGGTGCAGGGAAAGTTCATGTTTCTTGTCGGAAAGTGTGCGCTTCAATGTGCTCATGATGAGGTCCGTTAAGGATGGCATTCAGGGGTTAAGTTGCTCTGCATATTGTTCTTTATATAAATTCCAGGCGAAGTGATGCCTCGAACGAAATGTCGACATCGAACAACGAGCAGAGGCCGGCAGGGCTTGTCTGGCAAGGCGTCCACGGTGATGCCTGGCCGCCCTTGGCTGGCGCTATAAAAGTTAGAACAACTTCAAAGTTTGTAGCAATTGTTTTTTTGATTATTTTATGCTCGGACTTTTCTTGAAATATAAGTGTCCGAATAAAACTTTGAGTAAGTTTTATTTTGGCAATATGTGCTCCTTCCGATAAATAACGATCAGAAAAATAGACACAGAGTGAATGCCTCACTCGGAGCACTGATGAACGGAGATGGGAGAATGACTATTGGAGGGCGGCTGATCGCGTGCGGTCCTTGCCCTGGTGCCAGATTCCTTCTGCAGGTGAATGAGGAGGCAGGCGGCCAGGTCCACGTCTGATGATCAGCGGCCGCTGCGGGGAGTAGAGTGTGCCCAAAATGCTGGCACTGCCATGGCCTGCGACGGACCGGGCAGTGGAAATACCCTGATCAGCGTGTGGATGGCAGGAGGGGAGGGTTAGTAGCTGAGCAGCCCGAGGTGGCTGTTGAAGATGCGCACCAGACGCTGGTTGAGCAGCGAGGCATCGACCGATTGCCCCGGCAATTCAATCAGCTCCAGCTCCCGCCTTACCAGTCTGTGCCAGCCGAGCATCGCCGCCAGGGAGCCAGGCGGGTAGAGCACGGTCATCGGCACATGCAATGGAAGGTTGCTGGTACTGAACTGCGGGCTGTCACAGCTTGAAACAAACAAGTGACGGGTTAGCCCCGGACTCGCCTCCTGCACCTGTTGGATCAGGGCTAGGGCGATGTGCGCGCCCAACCCTTGGGCGAACATGGCGTGGGGTTGTGCAAGGTAGGGCTGAAGCTGCTCGCGCAGGGCCAGGGTCAGGCGCCCGGCCACGGGCAGTGCGGCGGACTGTTCCAGGTCGGCAATGCTCGGGACATCGACCGCGACCAGTTCGATGGGGTCGCTGAGGGTTCTTGCCCAGGTACGATACTGGGCAAGTTGTTGCCGGGTGCTGGCCAGGCAGATCAGGCGGATCCTGGACGGCTGGTCGGGCGTGGTTTCCTGTCGCGTCTGCACGTGCACTGCCGTTCCTTGTGGCGGATCGTGTCTGCGCAGCGACGCGGTCGCTGAAGTCGGCTGCGCGGTTGAGCAGGATCAGTTGGCCGATTGCCTGTCGAGGTAGCTCCTGATGGTGCGCGCGGCGTGGTTCAGGTGCTCTTCCAGGAGCTCGATGGCTTCGTCCACCAGTTTGTCGCTGGCGGCGTCGACCAGGGCGATGTGATCGTCCTGGGTGAGCTTGCCCAGCCCCATCGAAGACAGGTGGAAGCGAAGGAAGCGTTCCTCTTCGTTGAGCTCGATCTCGATCATGCGCAGCAGTTTCTGGTTCTGCGCCTTGCTGTAGAGGGCCATGTGGAACAAACGGTTGAGCCGGCCGATCTCGGCGTGGCGGGTCTCGTTCTCCAGTTGGCGGATATACGCCCTGGCCTGGGCGATGTCGTCGGCATCGAGCAAGGGGATCGACTGGCGCAGCGCCTCGGTCTCGAGCAGCACGCGCAAGGCGTAGGTGTCGACGGCATCCTCGCCGATCAGTGGCGCCACCACGGCCCCTTTGTGCATCACCACCTGCAGCAGGGACTGGGCCTCGAGCTGGCGCAGGGCCTCGCGCACAGGCATGCGGCTGACGCCGAACAGGGTCGCCAGCTCTTGCTGGCGCACGGCGGTGCCCGGTGGCAGGCGGCCGTCGAGGATGGCACTGCGCAGGCGCTCTTCGATGACACCGCGGGCCAGGTGCGGCGGTACCTGCTCGCTGCCCAGCACGGTGCTCAGGAGTTTGGGTTTCTCAGCCACGCGGGGTTCGCCTCGGCAACATGAAAATTGGATCCAATAACCCTAGTGAGGGTAGGGGGCGCTTGTCAAACGGATTGATCAAGCCGGTGCGCCATGGCGCACTGACGAAACGCGGCTATCGTGAAGCAAGTTGCCGGCATTGGGAAGATGGCCAAGGTCGCCAGCCCTTGTACGAAGCGGGTTTGCCGACAGTTGGCAGCACGGGCACCCGGTGCCATTGTCTTTTGCCGCGCCAGCCCGCACCATCGCTGCTTTCGACTGATCTGAACAGGTGTCCGCAGTGGCGATACCTTGGCCCCTCAATGCGACCGTACGCCGGCTCGGCCTTGCCGTGCTGCTCGGCTGCCTGTGGCTGGGCGCTACCCAGGCGGATTGGGACTTCTCGCAGATCAGCCGCCGTGCGCAGGCCCTGTACGGCCCGTTGGGCCCGGGCCAGGGACGCATCGATGCCTGGCAGAACCTGTTGACGGCACAGAAGCAGGGTAGCGAGCTGGAGCAGTTGCAGGTGGTCAACCTGTTCTTCAACAAGCAGTTGCGCTACGTCGAGGACATCGACCTGTGGCACGAGGTGGACTACTGGGCCACGCCGGTGCAGTCGCTGATCAAGGGCGCGGGTGATTGCGAGGACTATGCCATCGCCAAGTATTTCAGCCTGCGGCGCATGGGCGTTCCGGCGGAGAAGCTGCGCATCACCTACGTCAAGGCCCTGCGCCAGAACCGTGCGCACATGGTCCTGACCTATTATTCAAGCCCACAGGCCCAGCCTCTGGTGCTCGACAGCCTGATGGACGCGATCAAGCCGGCCAGCCAGCGTACCGACCTGCTGCCGGTGTATGCCTTCAATGGTGAAGGCCTGTGGCTGACCGGAGCTGGCGGCAACAAGAAGGTCGGCGACACCAAGCGCCTGTCACGGTGGCAGGACTTGCTGAAGAAAATGCAGGCCGAAGGGTTCCCGGCCGAACCGGTTTACTGAAGGAGCACAGATGTCACTGTTCAAACAATTGCTGCTAGCCATTTGCCTGTTCCTGGTGGTCGCCTTCAGTGGCAGCTTCATGGTCAGCCTGGAGAGCTCGCGCAGCCAGTACGTCAACCAGCTGCGTTCCCATGCCCAGGATGCGGCGACCGCGCTGGCGCTGTCGCTGACGCCGAACATCGACGATCCGGCGATGGTCGAGCTGATGGTCAGCTCGATCTTCGACAGTGGCTACTATTCGAGTATCAAGGTCATCGACCTGGACTCCAGTGCCGTGCTGGTCGAGCGCCATGCCGAGCCCGACGCGGGGAGCGTGCCGGGTTGGTTCATCCAGCTGATCGGCCTGGACCCGGCCGGCGGTGACGCCATTGTCAGCCGTGGCTGGCAGCAGGCGGCGCGGGTCGAGGTGATCAGCCATCCGATGTTTGCCCTGGCCAAGCTCTGGCAGAGCGCCCTTGGCAGCCTGGGTTGGTTGCTGCTGTGCGGCGCGGCGAGCGCGGTGCTCGGGGCCCTGCTGCTGCGTCGCCAGTTGCGGCCGCTCGACTACATGGTGGCGCAGTCCCACGCCATTGCCCGCCGTGAGTTCCTCAGCCTGCCGGAGTTGCCGCGTACGCCCGAGCTGCGCCGGGTGGTGCAGGCGATGAACCAGATGGTCGAGAAGCTCAAGGCGCTGTTCACCGAGCAGGCCGAGCGCAGCGAGAAACTGCGTGCCGAGTCGTACCAGGACAGCCTCACCGGGCTGGCCAACCGCCGTTACTTCGAAATGCAGCTCAATGCCCGGGTCAGCAACCTGGAGGAGGCCCGGGCCGGCTACCTGCTGTTGCTGAGGGTCCAGGACCTGGCGGGCCTGAATGCGCGCCTGGGTGGCCAGCGCACCGACCAGTTGCTGCAGGCGGTGGGCGAGCAGTTGCGCCGCACCTGTGCGAACTTCCCCGAGACCAATGACCTGATCACCCGTAGCCGTGGCGGCGAGTTCGCGGTGTTGGCGCCGGGCATGGTGCATGACGAGGCGATCCAGTTGGCCCAGGCCCTGGAAACCACCTTGCAGAGCTTGCACGAGACCGGCGCCAGCGATGTCGACCCGGTGGCCTGCATCGGCCTGGCGCCCTACAGTCCTGGGGATGCCCCGCCAGCGTTGCTCAAGCTCGCCGACGAAGCCCTGGCCCGCGCCGAGAGCCAGCCCGCGCCGGGGTGGGTATGCTTGGAGCAGGGCGCCGCAGGCCAGGCCGCCGACAGCCACCACGCCTGGCACACGCGCCTGGACCAGGCGTTGGGCAAGGGGCAGTTCGAGCTGTTCTTCCAGCCGGTCGTGGATGCCAGGGCGCCGGAGCGGGTGCTGCACTACAAGGTCATCTCGCGCCTGCACGATGAGCAGGGCGAAGCCCTGGCGGCCGGCCGTTTCCTGCCGTGGCTGGAGCGCTTCGGCTGGATGGCGCGGCTGGACCTGCTGGTGCTGGAAAAAGTGCTCAAGCACTTGCAGGGGCATGGCGAGGCGCTGGCGCTGAACCTGTCGGCCGCGACCCTGGCCGATCCCAAGGCGCTGCAGCGGGTTTACGAGCTGCTGGGCCAGCATGGTGCACTGGGGCGGCGGCTGACATTCGAGATTGGCGAGGAGCAATTGCCCGAGCAGTCGGCGCTGGAACAACTGACCCGACGCCTGCGCGCACTGGGCTTCAGCCTGGCGCTGCAGCGCTTCGGCGGGCGCTTCAGCATGATCGGCAACCTCGCCCACCTGGGGCTGGCCTACCTGAAGATCGACGGTGGCTACATCCGCAACATCGACCAGGAGCGGCACAAGCGCCTGTTCATTGAGGCCATCCAGCGCGCGGCGCACAGCATCGACCTGCCGTTGATCGCCGAGCGGGTCGAGACCGAAGGGGAGTTGAAGGTATTGCGGGAGATGGGCGTGCAGGGGATCCAGGGGCAACTGGTGGGTGGGCCGGCGCCCTGGCGTTGAGCGGTACCCTGCGGGGGCATACAAGGGGCGCGTGATCAGATCAACCCGCCGTCCTCGTCTTCCTCGATCAGGTTGTTCAGGCCGCCCAGCGCCTTGCGTGCGGTGGAGCGGTTGAGCAGCTTGGCCTGGGCGCCCGGTGGCAGGTCGGTGATGCTGAATACGCCCTTGGCGGTCAACACTTCGATCAGGTCCTCCAGTACCCGGATCATGTCCAGGTCGCTCTGCTTGAGCTGCTTGAGGCTGTTCTCGACAACGTCGTCGGCGAACCATTCCTGGATCTCGGCATTGTCTGCCGGGACCATGTCGGTAAAACCGTCAAACGCGGCGGCTTCCACCCGCAGCAACTGGCCTTCGGCGTCGCGTTGCACGTAGAACATGGCGGCGTCCCTCGTCACGATGAATCCTTTTTGGTAGTCAGCAGCATAGGCAAAGTTCACCGGGCATGTAAGCCCGGTGCACGAGTATGCGCGTGAAGGGATGGCTGGAAAAGCCCGCGCCCCGACGCCGGCCCTTGCGGGCCGTGGGCGGGGAGGGGGATCAGCTGTTGGAGTTGTCGATCTTGATGGTCGGGTCGGCGCCGCTGATCAACGAGTTGATCGTGGTGTTGGACCAGTTCACGCCCTCGAGCTTGATGGTCACGTCGGCGTTGGCCAGGCCGCCGGCGGCGTTGAGCTTGCCTTCGGTGCTGACCTGCAGGGTCGACTCGCCATTGACCGTGGTGATCTTCAGGAAGTTGTCGATGGTGCTGGCCTTCTCGCCCTGGAGCAGGTCGCTCAGGTCGAGGCGGTCGCCCTCGCTGGCCTTGAAGTCCTTGATCACGTCCTTGCCCAGGTCGCCGGCCTTCCACACGAAGATGTCGGCACCGCTGCCGCCGGTCATGATGTCGTCGCCCTTGCCGCCGATGAGGATGTCATTGCCGGCACCGCCGAACAGGATGTCGTTGCCTTCGCCGCCGAGCAGGGTGTCGTTGCCGGTGCCACCGAGCAGAATGTCGTTGCCCTTGCCGCCGTCGATGTAGTCGTTGCCACCCTGGCCGAAGATGATGTCGTTGCCGTTGCCGCCCAGCAGGGTATCGGCGCCGTCGTTGCTACGCGAGACATCGAACTCGGCGTAGTTCTCGGTGATGTACTTGTGCATCGCCCGCGCGTCCACGCTGCCCGAGTCGACGCCCAGCTTGTCGGCGACATAGCCGCGGATCGCCTCGACACCGGTGCCGGCAACACCGTCGAAGACCATCAGGTCGCCAAAGATGATGTCATTGCCGTCGCCGCCATTGACCGTGTCGTTGCCCGGCTGGGTGACTTCGGTATGGCCGAGGATCGCCTCGGCCAGCTTGCTCGGGTCGATGTTGGTCTGCGGCTTGCCGTCGGTGTCGTACGGTTTCAGGTCGTTGGTGTTGACGCCGTTGTTGAGGCCGATGGCCTCGACCTCGGACAGGCCCGAGAGCAGCTTGAAGCTGTCCTGCGAGTTGTTCGTGGTGGTGGTGCTTGTGCTGGATCCACTTCCTCCGCGTGTCGACAGTTCATAGCCACCAATACCGTCGGCGCGAATGTCACCCGATAGCGTTGTACTCCAACCTCCCCGGCCATAGGTCTGTACGGTCAGCGCTCCGTCGCTCCCGATGGTGATGTAGTTCGTGTTGTCCAGGTACTTGCTGACCGTCATGCCAGCCTTGTAATTGATGGAGGCCAGGTAGCTGTCGAAGCTGTTACCGCTAGTGCCCAGGTTTGGGTTGCCTTGCTCGTTGGCCTGGTAGTAGGTCGGCTGGCCATCGGTAATGAAGAAGGTCTGGTTGCTGCCGGTATTCCCTGCGGCCTTGAGAGACTGGAACCAGTTGGCGGTGGTCTTGAAGGCATCCTCGTAGTTGGTGCCGCCGTTGGCATTGAGCGTGTTCAGGGCATTGAGCAAGGTTTGCAGGCCTGCATCGTTCAGGGTCACCGCAACGTTGCTCTTGACCTGGGTGGCGAAGTCCACCAGGAGGATGTTCACGGTACCCGACTGGTCGCCCTTGACGCTGGCGGCCAGGGTCTTGAACACCGATTCCAGGGACTTCTTCGCCGCATCCACGCCGGACGAGCCCATGCTGCCCGAGGTGTCGACGATGAAGGCGAGGTTGTAGTCCTGGCCTGGCACCACGTGCAGGCCGGTGACGTCGGCCACCACCACATCGTTGCCGTCGGTACCGGTGATGTTGTCGCTGTCCGAAGACAGGTTGCTGGTGGTGTAGGACTGCGGGTAGACCGTGACCTTGATGGTGCCTTCGCTGGTCGCGGTGCTGCCGCCGACGCTCTCGGTGGAGGTCGAGCTGACCTTCACGTCGAACTGGCCGGCGTAGTAGGCCGGTGGCTTGATGGTCAGGCCACCCAGGTTCCAGCCGGTGACGTCCACCGCGTCCTTGCCGACGGTGATGGTGTGGCCGGCGTTGTCGGCCAGCACAGAGCCTGCCGGGATGCCGCTGAGCTTGACGCTCAGGGATTCGGAGCCGTCGGTGTCGGTCAGGTTGGTGCTGATGCCCACCAGCTTGACCGGGGCGCCGTTCTCACTGCCTTCGTTGAGCTTGTAGCCGTCGTAGTAGCCCTGGTTGTTGCTACCGTGCAGGTCGCCGACGGTCACGCCGGCGTTGGTCAGGTCCTTGACGCTCGGGTACATCGGGATGTTCGAGCTGTTGAGGTCGGTGACCGCGCCGTTGCCCACCTTGATGTTGACGTCCAGGCTGCCGGGGCCGGCCTGGTTGGCGTTGTAGATCTCCAGGGTGTAGTAGCCGCTGGTGGTCGGGGTGAAGCTGCCGGAGATGGCGCCGCTGCCCGAGCCCCAGGTGCCGCTGGCGACGTTCTTGCCACCCACGACGATCTGCAGGCTGTCGTCGGCGGTGCCGCTGAACGCATAGGTCTTGCCGGCTTCCAGGTAGATCAGGCCGGAGGTCTTCGAGCCCGTGCCAGGCGTCACGGTGGCGACCGTGTCGACGCCGGTGACGGTCTCGCTCTTGCTGGCATTGCCGGAGTTGGCGAAGACGTTCTTCAGCGCATCGCCGGTGATGCCGTTGCCGTTGTTACCCAGGCCGGTGAGGCTGTTCCAGGTTTCCTTGAGCAGGCCGATGGAGTTGACGTTGTTGTTGCCGATGTTCAGGTCAGGCTTGTCGGCCACTGGCGCGATATCGACCTTCATGGTCACTTCGCCGCCGGCGTTGGTGCCGTCGTTGGGCTTGTACTTGATCTGCGCGTAGTCGGCCTGCTTGTTGCCCACGCCGCTGCCACCATAGCCGTCGACGCCCGACTGGTTGGCCAGTGGCACGAACTTGAGCTTGCCGGCGGCGATGTCGGCCTGGCTGATGTTCTGGTTCAGCGACACATCGACCCACGAGGTGCCGTTGAAGAACTTCAGGCTGCCCAGGTCCGGCAGCTTGCTGATGGTCACCGACAGGCCGGTGTTGCCATCGGCGTCACTGACGTTGAAGTCGCCCCACTTGAACACGTAGTCGGTGTCTTCGCTGCCGGTCACGGCGCCACCGGTCGACACCGGCGCGTGGTCGTTGTCGATGATGGTGGTGGTGACGCTGGACTTGCCGGCGTCGACCTGCAGGTTCTCGAAGCCGCCGCCCGTGGCGCCGCTGATCTTGACCGTAAAGTTCTCCGAGCCCTCGACCAGCTTGTCGTCGATGGTCTTGATGTCGAAGGCGGTGCCGCTGCTGCCCGCCGGGATCTTCACGGTGACCACGCCGGTGAAGTCCTGGCCGTCGGTGGCGGTGCCGCTGTAGGTCAGGGTGATGGTCACCTCGGACTTCGACGGGTTGCTCAGGGTCAGGTTGTAGTGGGCGGTGTCACCTTCGGTCACCGAGGTGTCGCCGCTGATGCCGACGGTGGTCAGGTCGCCCTGGCCGCTCGGCTCGTCGGTGACGCTGGTGGTGACGGTGTTGCTGCCCAGGGTCAGCTTCTCGAAGTTGTCGCCGCCGGCGACCGATTCGATCTTGTTGACGATGTTCGGCTGGCCACCGACGTACGGGTCGTCCTTGGCGGTGATGGTGAAGGTGCCGCTGGCGCTGCCGGCCGGGATGGTGACCTTGGTGCCATCGGTCAGGGTGAAGGTCAGGCCATTGTGGCCGGTGACCGACAGGCCCTGGGCGTTGGTCAGGGTCACGGTGTAGGTGACCTGGCCGCCTTCGCTGACGGTAGTCTTGTCGGCGGACAGGGTGGCGACCACTTCACTGATGGTGTCGCTGATCTGCACGGTGGCGTTGCCGCCCAGTTCCAGATTTTCGAAGGTCTTGCCGGTGACGGTGGCATCGGTGATGCCTACGGTCAGCGAGCTGCCATCCTTGAACACGTCGTCGCCCTGGGCGGCGGCCTTGTACTCGACCTGGGTCTGGCCGGCCGGGATGATCACCTTGGCACCGTTGCTCAGGGTCACGGTCAGGTCCTGTGCCAGCTTCTGGCTGACCTTGACGGTGAACGACGGCTGCTGGTCTTCGGTGACGTTGCCGTTGCCGACGATGGTGACCGAAACCTTGTCGCCCTGGTTGCCGGTGCCCGGGGTGCCCGAACCTGGCTCGTCGGTGACGGTAGTCTTCACTTCGTTCTGACCCAGGGTCAGCTTCTCGAAGTTGTCCGCGCCGGTGACGCCGGTGATCTTGTTGCTGATGGTCGGCTGACCGCCGACGAATACATCGTCTGCGGCGGTGATGGTGAAGGTGCCGCTGGCGCTGCCGGCCGGGATGGTGACCTTGGTGCCGTCGGTCAGGGTGAAGGTCAGGCCATTGTGGCCGGTGACCGACAGGCCCTGGGCGTTGGTCAGGGTCACGGTGTAGGTGATCTGGCCGCCTTCGGAAACGGTGGTCTTGTCGGCGGACAAGGTGGCCACGACTTCACTGATGGTGTCGGTGATCTGCACGGTGGCATTGCCACCCAGCTCGAGGTTCTCGAAGGTCTTGCCGGTGACTGTGGCATCGGTGATGCCGACGGTCAGCGAGCTGCCGTCCTTGAACACGTCGTCGCCTTGGGCGGCGGCCTTGTACTCGACCTGGGTCTGGCCGGCCGGAATGACTACCTTGGCGCCATTGCTCAGGGTGACGGTCAGGTCCTGGTCGAGCTTCTGGCTGACCTTGACGGTGAACGACGGCTGCTGGTCTTCGGTGACGTTGCCGTTGCCGACGATGGTAACGGAGACCTTGTCGCCCTGGTTGCCGGTGCCTGGAGTGCCCGAGCCCGGTTCGTCGGTCACCGTGGTGGTCAGGGTATTGCTGCCGAGGGTCAGCTTCTCGAAGTTGCCGCCACCGGTGACGGACTCGATCTTGTTGACGATGCTCGGCTGGCCGCCGACGAACACGTCGTCCTTGGCGGTGATGGTGACCGTACCAGTGGCGCTGCCGGCCGGGATGGTGACCTTGGTGCCGTCGGACAGGGTGAAGGTCAGGCCGTTGTGGCCGGTGACCGAGAGGCCCTGGGCGTTGGTCAGGGTCACGGTGTAGGTGAACTGGCCACCCTCGGCAACCGTGGTCTTGTCGGCGGACAGGGTCGCGACCACTTCGCTGATGGTGTCGCTGATCTGCACGGTGGCCGAACCGCCGAGCTCGAGGTTCTCGAAGGCCTTGCCGACCACGCTGGCATCGGTGATGCCGACGGTGAGCGGGCCGCCGTCCTTGAATACGTCGTCGCCCTGGACCGGCGCCTTGTACTCGACCTGGGTCTGGCCGGCAGGGATAACTACCTTGGCGCCATTGCTCAGGGTCACGGTGAGGTCCTGGTCGAGCTTCTGGCTGACCTTGACGGTGAACGACGGCTGCTGGGCTTCGTTGACATCGCCGTTGCCGACGATGGTGACCGAGACCTTGTCGCCCTGGTTGTCGGTGCCTGGAGTGCCCGAGCCCGGTTCGTCGGTGACCGAGGTCTTCACTTCGTTCTGACCCAGGGTCAGTTTCTCGAAGTTGTCGGCACCGGTGACGCCGGTGATCTTGTTGCTGATGGTGGCCTGGCCGCCGACGAACACGTCGTCCGGTGCGGTGATGGTGGCAGTGCCAGTGGCGCTGCCGGCTGGGATGGTGACCTTGGTGCCGTCGGACAGGGTGAAGGTCAGGCCGTTATGACCGGTGACCGACAGGCCCTGGGCGTTGGTCAGGGTCACGGTGTAGGTGATCTGGCCACCCTCAGTGACAGTGGTCTTGTCGGCGGACAAGGTGGCCACGACTTCACTGATGGTGTCGGTGATCTGCACGGTGGCGTTGCCGCCCAGTTCCAGATTCTCGAAGGTCTTGCCGGTGACCGTGGCATCGGTGATGCCGACGGTCAGCGAGCTGCCGTCCTTGAACACATCATCACCTTGGGCGTTGGCCTTGTACTCGACCTGGGTCTGGCCGGCCGGGATGATCACCTTGGCGCCATTGCTCAGGGTGACGGTCAGGTCCTGGTCGAGCTTCTGGCTGACCTTGACGGTGAACGACGGCTGCTGGGCTTCGTTGACGTTGCCGTTGCCGACGATGGTGACGGAGACCTTGTCGCCCTGGTTGTCGGTGCCTGGGGTGCCCGAACCTGGTTCGTCGGTGACGGTAGTCTTCACTTCGTTCTGACCCAGGGTCAGTTTCTCGAAGTTGTCGGCACCGGTGACACCAGTGATCTTGTTGCTGATGGTCGGCTGACCGCCGACGAATACATCGTCCGCGGCGGTGATGGTGAAGGTGCCGCTGGCGCTGCCGGCCGGGATGGTGACCTTGGTGCCGTCGGTCAGGGTGAAGGTCAGGCCATTGTGGCCGGTGACCGACAGGCCCTGGGCGTTGGTCAGGGTCACGGTGTAGGTGATCTGGCCGCCTTCGGCAACGGTGGTCTTGTCGGCGGACAAGGTGGCCACGACTTCACTGATGGTGTCGGTGATTTGCACGGTGGCGTTGCCACCCAGCTCGAGGTTCTCGAAGGTATGGCCCGGAACCGTGGCATCGGTGATACCGACGGTCAGCGAGCTGCCGTCCTTGAACACGTCGTCGCCCTGTGCGGCGGCCTTGTACTCGGTCTGGGTCTGACCTGCCGGGATCACCACCTTGTCGCCGTTGGACAGGGTGACGGTCAGGTCGTAGCCAAGCTTCTGGCTGACCTTGACGGTGAACGACGGCTGCTGGTCTTCGGTGACGTTGCCGTTGCCGACGATGGTGACGGATACCTTGTCGCCCTGGTTGTCGGTGCCTGGAGTTCCGGTGCCCGGCTCGTCGGTCACGGAGGTCTGCACTTCGTTCTGACCCAGGGTCAGTTTCTCGAAGTTGTCGGCACCGGTGACGCCGGTGATCTTGTTGCTGATGGTGGCCTGGCCGCCAACGAAGACGTCGTCAGGCGCCGTGATGATGGCGGTACCGCTGGCGCTGCCGGCCGGGATGGTGACCTTGGTGCCGTCGCTGAGGGTAAAGGTCAGGCCGTTGTGGCCGGTGACCGACAGGCCCTGGGCGTTGGTCAGGGTCACGGTGTAGGTGATCTGGCCGCCTTCGGACACGGTGGTCTTGTCGGCGGACAGGGTGGCGACCACTTCACTGATGGTGTCGGTGATCTGCACGGTGGCGTTGCCACCCAGCTCGAGGTTCTCGAAGGTCTTGCCGGTGACTGCGGCATCGGTGATGCCGACGGTCAGCGAGCTGCCATCCTTGAACACGTCGTCGCCCTGGGCTGCGGCTTTGTACTCGACCTGGGTCTGACCGGCTGGAATGACGACTTTGTCGCCATTGCTCAGGGTGACGGTCAGGTCCTGGCCAAGTTTCTGGCTGACCTTGACGGTGAACGATGGCTGCTGGTCTTCGGTGACGTTGCCGTTGCCGACGATGGTAACGGAGACCTTGTCGCCCTGGTTGTCAGTGCCTGGGGTGCCGGTACCCGGCTCATCGGTCACGCTCGTGGTGACGGTGTTGTCACCGAGGGTCAGCTTCTCGAAGTTGTCGCCACCGGCAACCGATTCGATCTTGTTGACGATGCTCGGCTGGCCACCGACGAACACGTCGTCCGGTGCAGTGATGGTGAAGGTACCGCTGGCGCTGCCGGCTGGAATGGCGACTTTGGTGCCATCGGTCAGGGTGAAGGTCAGGCCGTTGTGGCCATTGACCGGCAGACCCTGGGCATTGGTCAGGGTCACGGTGTAGGTGACCTGGCCGCCTTCGGTGACGGTGGTCTTGTCGGCGGTGAGGGTCGCAACCACTTCACTGATGGTGTCGGTGATCTGCACCGAGGCGTTGCCGCCCAGCTCCAGGTTCTCGAAGGCTTTGCCATCGACGGCAGCATCGGTGATGCCGACGGTCAGGGTGTCGCCGTCCTTGAAGACGTCATCACCTTGGGCTTTCGCCTTGTACTCGGCCTCGGTCTGACCGGCAGGGATCACGACCTTGTCGCCGTTCGACAGGGTCACGGTCAGGTCATGGTCGAGCTTCTGGCTGACCTTGACGGTGAAGGCCGGCTGCTGGTCTTCGGTGACGTCGCCTTTGCCGACGATGGTGACGGTGACCTTGTCGCCCTGGTTGTCGGTGCCTGGAGTGCCAGTGCCTGGCTCATCGGTCACGGTCGTGGTGATCGTGTTGTCGCCGAGGGTCAGCTTCTCGAAGTTGTCGCCACCGGCAACCGACTCGATCTTGTTGACGATCGAAGGCTGGCCGCCGACGAACACGTCGTCCGGTGCAGTGATGGTGAAGGTACCGCTGGCGCTGCCGGCTGGAATGGTGACCTTGGTGCCGTCGGTCAAGGTGAAGGTCAGGCCATTGTGGCCAGTGACCGACAGGCCTTGGGCGTTGGTCAGGGTCACGGTGTAGGTGATCTGGCCGCCTTCGGTGACGGTGGTCTTGTCGGCGGTGAGGGTCGCCACCACCTCGCTGACGGTGTCGGTGATCTGGACGGAGGCATTGCCACCCAGTTCCAGATTTTCGAAGGCCTTACCGTCAACGGCGGCATCGGTGATGCCGACGGTCAGGGTATCGCCATCCTTGAAAACGTCTTCGCCCTGGGCCTTGGCTTTGTACTCGGCTTCGGTCTGGCCGGCTGGAATGACGACTTTGTCGCCGTTCGACAGGGTCACGGTCAGGTCATGGTCCAGCTTCTGGCTGACCTTGACGGTGAAGGCCGGCTGCTGGTCTTCGGTGACATCGCCTTTGCCGACGATGGTGACGGTGACCTTGTCGCCCTGGTTGTCGGTGCCTGGAGTGCCAGTGCCCGGCTCGTCAGTGACGGAGGTCTTCACTTCGTCCTGACTCAGGGTCAGTTTTTCGAAGTTGTCGGCACCGGTCACGCTTTCCAGTTTGTTGGTAATGGTCGGTTGACCACCAACGAACACGTCGTCCGGTGCAGTGATGGTGAAGGTACCGCTGGCGCTACCGGCCGGAATGGTGACCTTGGTGCCATCAGACAGGGTGAAGGTCAGGCCATTGTGGCCGTTGACCGGCAGACCTTGGGCATTGGTCAGGGTCACGGTGTAGGTGATCTGGCCGCCTTCAGTGACCGTGGTCTTATCCGCGGTCAGGGTCGCAACGACCTCGCTGACGGTGTCGGTGATCTGAACCGAGGCGTTGCCGCCCAGCTCCAGATTCTCGAAGGCCTTACCATCGACGGCAGCGTCGGTGATGCCAACTGTCAGGGTGTCACCGTCCTTGAAGACGTCATCACCTTGGGCTTTCGCCTTGTACTCGGCCTCGGTCTGACCGGCAGGGATCACGACCTTGTCGCCGTTCGACAGAGTCACGGTCAGGTCGTGGTCCAGTTTCTGGCTGACCTTGACGGTGAAGGCTGGCTGCTGGTCTTCAGTGACATCGCCTTTGCCAACGATGGTGACGGTGACCTTGTCGCCCTGGTTGTCGGTGCCTGGAGTGCCAGTGCCTGGCTCGTCAGTCACACTTGTGGTGACGGTGTTGTCGCCGAGGGTCAGCTTCTCGAAATTATCGCCACCGGCAACCGATTCGATCTTGTTGACGATGCTCGGCTGGCCACCGACGAATACATCGTCCGGTGCAGTGATGGTGAAGGTACCGCTGGCACTGCCAGCCGGAATGGTCACCTTGGTGCCATCGGTCAGGGTGAAGGTCAGGCCGTTATGGCCATTGACCGGCAGACCCTGGGCATTGGTCAGCGTCACGGTGTAGGTGATCTGGCCACCTTCGCTGACGGTGGTCTTGTCGGCAGTGAGGGTCGCGACGACCTCACTGACGGTGTCGGTGATCTGCACGGTGGCGTTGCCGCCCAATTCCAGATTCTCGAAGGTCTTGCCATCAACGACTGCATCAGTGATGCCGACGGTCAGCGAGCTGCCATCCTTGAAGACGTCATCGCCCTGGGCATCCGCCTTGTACTCGATCTGGGTCTGGCCAGCTGGAATCACCACCTTGGCGCCGTTGCTCAAGGTGACGGTCAGGTCCTGGTCCAGTTTCTGGTTTACCTTGACGGTAAAGGACGGTTGCAGGTCTTCGGTGACATCGCCGTTGCTGACAATGGTGACGGACACCTTGTTGCCGGTATCCGGATCATCAGTGACGGTGGTGGTGAGTGTTTCCTTGCCGAGGGTCAGCTTCTCGAAGTTGTCCGCGCCGCTGACACCTTCAAGCTTGTTCACGATCGAGGGCTGGCCGCCGACGAATACGTCGCTCGGGGCGGTGATGGTGAAGGTACCGCTGGCGCTGCCAGCCGGAATGGTCACCTTGGTGCCATCAGTCAGGGTGAAGGTCAGGCCATTGTGGCCGTTGACCGGCAGACCTTGGACGTTGGTCAGGGTCACGGTGTAGGTGACCTGGCCGCCTTCGGTGACGGTGGTTTTGTCGGCGGTGAGGGTCGCAACCACTTCACTGATAGTGTCGGTGATCTGCACCGAGGCGTTGCCGCCCAGTTCTAGATTCTCGAAGGTCTTGCCGGTGACCGTGGCATCGGTGATGCCGACGGTCAGGGTGTCGCCGTCTTTGAAGACGTCATCACCTTGGGCTTTCGCCTTGTACTCGGCCTCGGTCTGACCGGCAGGGATCACGACCTTGTCGCCGTTCGACAGGGTCACGGTGAGGTCATGGTCGAGCTTCTGGCTGACCTTGACGGTGAAGGCGGGCTGCTGGTCTTCGGTGACGTCGCCTTTGCCGACGATGGTGACGGTGACCTTGTCGCCCTGGTTGTCGGTGCCTGGAGTGCCAGTGCCCGGCTCGTCAGTGACGGAGGTCTTCACTTCGTCCTGACCCAGGGTCAGTTTTTCGAAGTTGTCGGCACCGGTCACGCTTTCCAGCTTGTTGGTGATGGTTGGTTGACCACCAACGAACACGTCGTCCGGAGCGGTGATGGTGAAGGTACCGCTGGCGCTACCGGCCGGAATGGTGACCTTGGTGCCATCAGTCAGGGTGAAGGTCAGGCCATTGTGGCCGTTGACCGGCAGACCCTGGGCATTGGTCAGGGTCACGGTGTAGGTGATCTGGCCGCCTTCAGTGACCGTGGTCTTATCCGCAGTCAGGGTCGCAACGACCTCGCTGACGGTGTCGGTGATCTGGACGGAGGCATTGCCGCCCAGCTCCAGGTTCTCGAAGGCCTTACCGTCAACGGCGGCATCGGTGATGCCGACGGTCAGGGTATCGCCATCCTTGAAGACGTCGTCGCCCTGGGCCTTGGCTTTGTACTCGGCTTCGGTCTGACCGGCCGGAATGACGACTTTGTCGCCGTTCGACAGGGTCACGGTCAGGTCGTGGTCCAGTTTCTGGCTGACCTTGACGGTGAAGGCCGGCTGCTGGTCTTCGGTGACATCGCCTTTGCCGACGATGGTGACGGTGACCTTGTCGCCCTGGTTGTCGGTGCCTGGAATGCCGGTACCAGGCTCATCAGTCACGCTCGTGGTGACGGTGTTGTCACCCAGCGTGAGCTTCTCGAAGTTGTCCGTTCCGCTGACGCCTTCGATCTTGTTGACGATCGAAGGCTGGCCGCCGACGAACACGTCGTCCGGTGCAGTGATGGTGAAGGTGCCGCTGGCGCTGCCGGCTGGAATGGTGACCTTGGTGCCATCGGTCAGAGTGAAGGTCAGGCCGTTGTGGCCGGTGACCGACAGGCCTTGGGCGTTGGTGAGCGTCACGGTGTAAGTGATCTGGCCACCTTCGGACACAGTGGTCTTGTCGGCGGTGAGGGTCGCGACGACTTCGCTGACGGTGTCGGTGATTTGCACCGAAGCGTTGCCGCCCAGCTCCAGATTCTCGAAGGCTTTGCCATCGACGGCAGCATCGGTGATGCCGACGGTCAGGGTGTCGCCGTCCTTGAAGACGTCATCACCTTGGGCTTTCGCCTTGTACTCGGCCTCGGTCTGACCGGCAGGGATCACGACCTTGTCGCCGTTCGACAGGGTCACGGTCAGGTCATGGTCGAGCTTCTGGCTGACCTTGACGGTGAAGGCCGGCTGCTGGTCTTCGGTGACATCGCCTTTGCCGACGATGGTGACGGTGACCTTGTCGCCCTGGTTGTCGGTGCCTGGAGTGCCGGTACCAGGCTCATCAGTCACGCTCGTGGTGACGGTGTTGTCACTCAGCGTGAGCTTCTCGAAGTTGTCCGCGCCACTGACGCCTTCGATCTTGTTGACGATCGAAGGCTGGCCGCCGACGAATACATCGTCAGGGGCGGTGATGGTGAAGGTGCCGCTGGTGCTGCCGGCTGGAATGGTGACCTTGGTGCCGTCGGTCAAGGTGAAGGTCAGGCCATTGTGGCCAGTGACCGACAGGCCTTGGGCGTTGGTCAGGGTCACGGTGTAGGTGATCTGGCCGCCTTCGGTGACGGTGGTCTTGTCGGCGGTGAGGGTCGCAACCACCTCGCTGATGGTGTCGGTGATCTGCACCGAGGCGTTGCCGCCCAGCTCCAGGTTTTCGAAGGACTTGCCGTCAACGGCAGCATCGGTGATGCCGACGGTCAGGGTGTCGCCGTCTTTGAAGACGTCATCACCTTGGGCTTTCGCCTTGTACTCGGCTTCGGTCTGGCCGGCTGGGATGACCACCTTGTCACCGTTGGACAAGGTGACGGTCAGGTCGTGGTCGAGCTTCTGGCTGACCTTGATGGTGAATGATGGCTGCTGGTCTTCGGTGACGTTGCCGTTGCCGACGATGGTAACGGAGACCTTGTCGCCCTGGTTGTCAGTGCCTGGGGTGCCGGTACCCGGCTCATCGGTCACGCTCGTGGTGACGGTGTTGTCACCGAGGGTCAGCTTCTCGAAGTTGTCGCCACCGGCAACCGATTCGATCTTGTTGACGATGCTCGGCTGGCCACCGACGAACACGTCGTCCGGTGCAGTGATGGTGAAGGTACCGCTGGCGCTGCCGGCTGGAATGGTGACCTTGGTGCCGTCGGTCAAGGTGAAGGTCAGGCCATTGTGGCCAGTGACCGACAGGCCTTGGGCGTTGGTCAGGGTCACGGTGTAGGTGATCTGGCCGCCTTCGGTGACGGTGGTCTTGTCGGCGGTGAGGGTCGCCACCACCTCGCTGACGGTGTCGGTGATCTGGACGGAGGCATTGCCACCCAGTTCCAGATTTTCGAAGGCCTTACCGTCAACGGCGGCATCGGTGATGCCGACGGTCAGGGTATCGCCATCCTTGAAGACGTCGTCGCCTTGGGCCTTGGCCTTGTACTCGGCTTCGGTCTGACCGGCCGGAATGACGACTTTGTCGCCGTTCGACAGGGTCACGGTCAGGTCGTGGTCGAGCTTCTGGCTGACCTTGACGGTGAAGGCCGGCTGCTGGTCTTCGGTGACATCGCCTTTGCCGACGATGGTAACGGTGACCTTGTCGCCTTGGTTGTCGGTGCCTGGCGTGCCAGTACCTGGTTCGTCGGTCACGGTCGTGGTAACCGAGTTGTCGCCGAGGGTCAGCTTCTCGAAGTTGTCGCCACCGGCAACCGATTCAATCTTGTTGACGATCGAAGGTTGGCCACCGACGAACACATCGTCCGGTGCGGTAATGGTGAAGGTGCCACTGGCACTGCCAGCCGGGATGGTGACCTTGGTGCCGTCGGTCAGGGTGAAGGTCAGGCCATTGTGGCCGTTGACCGGCAGACCCTGGGCATTGGTCAGCGTCACGGTGTAGGTGATCTGGCCACCTTCAGACACGGTAGTCTTGTCGGCAGTGAGGGTCGCGACGACCTCACTGACGGTGTCGGTGATCTGCACGGTGGCATCGCCACCCAGTTCCAGGTTCTCGAAGGTCTTGCCCGCCACGCTGGCATCGGTCACGCCAAGGGTCACCGAGCTGGCGTCCTTGAACACGTCGTCGCCCTGGGCCGGCAGGCTGTAGGTGGCCTGGGTCTGACCGGCGCTGATGACCACGGTGGCACCATTGGACAGGGTCACGGTCAGGTCATGGTCGAGCTTCTGGCTGACCGACACGGTGAAGGTCGGCTGCTCGGCCTCGGTCACGTTGCCATTGCTGGCGATGCTGACGGTCACCGTGTCGATGCTGTCGCTGATCACGGTCTGGGTCGGCGTGGTGTCGGGTTCCAGCTTCTCGAAGTTGCCGCCGGTGGCACTGGTGATGCTGGTGCTGACCGTGCTGCCATTGACGAACACATCGTTGGCCGGGGTCTGGAAGTCGACGCTGCCGGTGCTTTCGCCGGCCTTGACGGTGATGGTCTGGCCGTTGGACAGGGTGACGGTGACCGGAGTCTGGGCCGGGTTGGTCAGGGTCACGGTATAGGTGATCACGCCGCCTTCGGTGACGCTCGGGGTGGCGGTCAGGGTGGCGGTGGTGGTGTCGATCGAGTCGTTGATCTTCGTTTCAGCTGGCGTCGGGTTCGGCTCCAGTTTCTCGAAGTTGCCACCCGTTGCCCCCGTGATCGTGGTGCTGACGGTGCTGCCATTGTTGTAGACGTCGTTCGCCGGAGTCTGGAAGTCGACGCTACCGGACGACTTGCCGGCCTCGATGGTGACGGTCTGGCCATTGGACAGAGTGACGGTGACCGGGGTCTGGGCCGGGTTGTTCAAGGTCACGGTGTAGGTGATCACGCCACCTTCGGTCACGCTCGGGGTTGCGGTGAGCGTGGCGGTGGTGGTGTCGATGGTGTCGGTTACCTGGGTCACCGCCGGGGTGGTGCTTGGCGTGACAATCAGGCCGTTACCGCCAGTCGTGCCGGTAATGGTCGCGGAGATCTGGCCGCCATCGATGTAGGGTGTGTCGTTGGCGGGGATGTTGACGTTGACGGTGCCGGTGGTCTGGCCGGCCGGGATCACGATGACGGCGCCGTTGGACAGGGTCACGGTCAGGTTGGTCAGCGGTGGCTGGCCGACGGTGGCGGTATAGACGATGACGCCACCCGCCTCGGTGATCGTGGGGGTGGCGCTCAGGGTCAGCCCTGTGGTGAGCGGGACGTTGGTCGTGTTGATGCCGGCAGCGTTGCCGTCCAGTCCGCCCAGTTCCTCGTTCGCCAGGCCGTTGGCGAAGCCGATAGGGCCGGTGGGGAAGCCAATGGTCGGGTCGACCACCCCGGCGGTCTCCTCGAGCAGGACGAAGCTGTGTCCGCCGCCGACCGAACCGCCGCCTGCCGCGGCCGGACCGGCTGCGGTGGCTTCCAGCTCGGTGGTCGGGTCGGCACCGGCGGCGATGGCCTGTTGCAGCTCTTCGACCGAGGGCGCTGCCTGGGCGGTGGCCTGGCTCAGGTCGATGCTGCTGTCGGGCGCATCGGCGCTCCACTGGGTGTCGCGGCCCAGGTCGAGCACACGGCCGTCGGCCAGTTCCAGGGTGACCGCGCCGCCCGCGCCGGTGTCTACCTGTTCGCCCGCCAGCAGGCGATCGCCTTCGATCAGTACGCGCCGGATGCCTTCTGGGGAAACTGCGATGACTTGGCCAACAATGCTTTTGACGATGGCGACAACAGTGCTCATTGGACTCTCCGGGCTACCTGTTCAGTTGGCTTCCATGCCTGGCCGGCGTTCGAGGCGGCGACTGATGGAATGTTTCAAATATGTTTTTGACGCTGATTTGCGTCAATTTTACGTCTATAATTTCTGGCTATTAAGTTTATGCCAAACTATTGACCTTCTGGCTGCCATCCTAAACAATCGCCAAGGTAATGTCACATTGATATTTGGCCAGCAAAGCCCTTTCTTTCGTATTAATCGCACTGCCTATTCGGAAGCTTCCTACATACAGGATCAGGGTTTGCCATTTTCCAGGGCAGGCACGGCTTCGGCTGTGATTTGGGACAACAGCTCTCTCGGGAACCAGTAAAAATGCGTGCGTCACTGTTCACCGCTCTTCCTTTCGCTTTCGCCGCCTCTTTCGTTCAAGCACAAACCTTGCCCGAAGCCATGCAGAAGGCCCTCGAGGTCCATCCGGAAATCCAGGCCGGCGTGAACGCCCGCACGGCTGCGGACTATCAGCTGCGCGCTGCCCAGGGCGGCTATTTGCCGCGGGTCGACGTGACCGCCGGCTACGGTCGCGAGGGCACCGACAGCCCAAGCACCCGCAACCGCTGGGAGACCCTGAACCGTGGCGAGTCGGCCATCCGCCTGCGGCAGATGGTCTTCGACGGCTTCGCCACCTCCAGCGAGGTCGGCCGTCAACAGGCCACCGTCAATGCTCGCGCCTACTCCTTGCTGGGGACCTCCGAGCGCACCGCGCTGACCGTCGCCCAGGTCTACCTGGACGTGCTGTCGCGCCGCGAGATGGTGCGCCTGGCCGAAGACAATTTGCGCAACCACGAGCGCATCCTCGACCAGATCAAGCTGCGCACCAGCCGCGGCGTAGGCCGCCTGGCCGACCTCGACCAGGCCGAGGCGCGCCTGGCCCAGGCCCGCAACAACCTGATCACCGAGCAGACCAACCTGGCCGATGCCAACACCAACTACCTGAGCGTCGTCGGACAAATGCCCGACGAGTTAAGCACGCCCGCGCCATTTGTCGACCTGCTGCCGGCCACCCTCGACGAGGCCCGCCACCAGTTGGTCGAGCAAAGTCCGATCCTGCGCTCGGCCGAGTCGGACATCGCCGCCGCCGAGAAGCAATACGAAGCGGCAAAGTCTACGTTCTATCCACGATTCGATGCCGAACTCGGACGAACGGCCGACAACAACCTAGACGGCGCCGTCGGCCACAACAACGAATGGCAGGCCATGCTGCGCATGAACTTCAATTTGTACGCCGGTGGCAGCAACAAGGCCGACCTGGAATCGAAGTCGTACCTGGCCAACCAGGCACTGGACATTCGCAACAACGCCTTGCGCCAGCTCAATGAGGAGTTAGGCTTGGCATGGAATGCTCTGGAGAACGCCAACGCCCAGGTGCCGATCGCCCAGCAGTACGTCGATCACAGCAACCGTGTGCGCAGCGCTTACCAGCAGCAGTTCGGCCTGGGCGAGCGAACCCTGCTCGACCTGCTCGACAGCGAGAATGAAACCTTCACCGCCCAGCGCCGTCTGGTAGAGGTGAAGAACACGCAAATGTTTACTCAGTATCGAATCAAGGCGACCATTGGTCAGCTGCTCAAGAGCCAGGGTGTCGTAGCACCGATGGCGTCCGTTGTGCAGAACGACCTGAAACCCAAGGTGAACCTGCCAGGCATGAACTGAAAGGCGCCTTGAACCTACCCCGCAAGGATGAAGAGAGCGCCGCGTGGAATCCGAAGTCAGTCGAGTCCAACTCAGCCACGATCCACGCAGTCAGCATGACGACCCGCTGCTGGACAGCCTGCTGACCCTGTGTGTCCTGCACCAGAAGCCCGCCAGCCGGGCCATGCTGACCACCGGGCTGCCCTTGCCCTCGCAGCGCCTGACCCCCGAGCTGTTGCCCCGTGCAGCCGCCCGTGCCGGGCTGCAGGGGCGCCTGCTGCAGCGCAAGCTCGAGCAGATCCCCAGCATCGCCATGCCGGCGATGCTGCTGCTCAAGGAAGGCCGTTGCGCCGTCCTGCTCGGCTGGGAGAACGAAGACACCGCGCGCCTGCTGCTCAGCGAGAGCGACGGTGGCGAGGTGCATGTCACCCGTGAGGCGCTGCAGGGCGACTACAGCGGCAAGGTGTTCTTCGCCCAGCCGCAGCACAAGTTCGACGTCAACCACGGCAACCTGATCCCGCGCGCGCGCTCGTGGTTCCGCGACACCCTGCTGCGTAGCAAGTGGCTGTACATCGATGCCATCGCCGCCAGTCTGGTGATCAACCTGATTGCCCTGGCCGCGCCGTTGTTCGTGATGAACGTGTACGACCGCGTGGTGCCCAACCAGGCCACCTCGACCTTGTGGGTGCTGGCCATCGGCATTGCCGGTGCCTATGTCTTCGACCTGATTCTCAAGGGCTTGCGCAGCCTGTGCCTGGACCTGGCCGGCAAGAAGACCGACCTGATCATCTCGGCGACGCTGTTCGAGCGCATCGTCGGGATGTCGATGAAGTACCGCCCGGCACGGGTCGGCAGCTTCGCCCAGAACATCCACGAGTTCCAGGGCCTGCGCGACTTCCTCGCCTCGCTGACCCTGACCAGTCTGATCGACCTGCCGTTCACCTTCCTGATCCTCATGGTCATCGCCATCATTGGTGGGCACTTGGTGTGGATTCCGATCCTGGCCTTCCCGTTGGCGCTGGGCATCGGCTATGCCCTGCAGAAGCCGTTGATGGCAACCATGGAGCGCACCATGGCCCTGGCCTCCGAGCGCCAGTCGAGCCTGATCGAGACCCTCGCCGGGCTGGATGCGGTCAAGGTCAACAACGCCGAGAGCGAGCGCCAGTACATGTGGGAGCAGACCCTCGGCACCCTGAGCCGCCTGGAGCTGCGGGTGAAGGTACTGTCGGGCCTGGCCATGAACATCACCGCGCTGATCCAGCAACTGGCCGGCGTGGCGATGATCTGCGTGGGCGTGTACCTGATCATCGACGGCAACCTCAGCATGGGCGGCCTGGTGGCCTGCTACATGCTCAGCGGTCGCGCCCTTGGCCCGCTGGGCTCGCTGAACGGCCTGCTGGCCCGCTACCAGCAGGCCAAGGTGACCATGGTCGCCACCGACCAGATGATGGAACTGCCCCAGGAGCGCAACTTCGAAGAGCGCCCACTGAGCCGCCAGGTGCTGCAGGGCGCCATCGAGTTCCGTGGGGTCGAGTTCACCTACCCGAACCAGCAGAACCAGGCGCTCAAGGGCATCAACCTGAACATCCGCCCGGGCGAGAAGATCGGCATCATCGGCCGCAGCGGGTCGGGCAAGAGTTCCCTGGCCAAGCTGATCGTGGGCCTGTACGAACCGGACAACGGCTCGCTGCTGGTCGATGGTGTGGACATCCGCCAGATCGACGTCAGCGAACTGCGCCACAACATCGGCTACGTGCCCCAGGACATCCAGCTGCTGGCCGGCACCCTGCGCGACAACCTGGTCAGCGGTGCCCGCTACATCGAGGACGAACTGATTCTCCAGGCTGCGGAACTGGCCGGCGTGCATGAGTTTGCCCGGCTGCACCCCGACGGCTACGAGCTGCAGGTCGGAGAGCGTGGCCAGAACCTCTCCGGCGGTCAGCGGCAGAATGTCGCCCTGGGCCGCGCGCTGCTACTCAACCCGCAGATCCTGCTGCTCGACGAGCCCACCAGCGCCATGGACAACACCGGCGAGGAGCGTCTCAAGCAGCGCCTGGCCGCGGTGATCGAGAACAAGACCGTGCTGCTGGTCACCCACCGGGCGTCGTTGCTGTCGCTGGTGGACCGGTTGATCGTCATCGATCGTGGACAGATTGTCGCGGATGGCCCGAAAGCCGCCGTCATGGATGCGCTGAAGAAGGGGCAGATCAGTGTTGCATAAGCTGGATATCGGGCGTTTCAAGGACAACCTGCGCCGCTACTTCAAAGGCTCCGAGTCGCTGGCCGGCCAGCCGCTGCCCGAGGTCAACAAGGCGTTGATCGAGGACGCGCCACGGGTGGTGCGCCTGACCATCTGGGGCGTAATCGCGTTCTTCCTGTTCCTGATCATCTGGGCCAGTGTCGCGCCCATCGACGAGGTGACGCGCGGGGAGGGCAAGGCCATCCCGTCGTCCAAGGTGCAGAAAATCCAGAACCTAGAGGGCGGCATCGTCGCCGAAATCTTCGCCAAGGAAGGGGAGATCGTCGAGGTCGGCCAGCCGCTGCTGCGCCTGGACGAAACCCGCTTCGCCTCCAACGTCGACGAGACCGAGGCTTCTCGCCTGGCCATGGCCTTGCGCGTGCAGCGCCTTACGGCCGAGGTCGAGGACAAGCCGCTGCAGATCGACGAAGAGCTGCGCAAGGCCGCGCCGAGCCAGGCCGCCAACGAACAGTCGCTGTACCAGAGCCGTCGCCAGCAGCTGCAGGACGAGCTTGGCGGCCTGCAGCAGCAGTTGGTGCAGAAGCAGCAGGAGCTGCGCGAGTTCAACTCCAAGCGCGCCCAGTACGCCAACAGCCTGCAGTTGCTGCGCCAGGAAATCGCGATGTCCGAGCCGCTGGTGGCCCAGGGCGCGATCTCCCAGGTCGAGGTGCTGCGCCTGCGTCGCGCCGAGGTCGAGAACCGTGGCCAGATGGACTCCACCGCCCTGGCCATCCCCCGTGCCGAAGCGGCGATCAAGGAAGTCGAGAGCAAGATCGAGGAGACCCGCGGCAAGTTCCGCAGCGAGGCGCTGACCCAGCTCAACGAGGCCCGCACCGAGTTGAACAAGGCCACCGCCACCAGCAAGGCGCTGGACGACCGCGTGCACCGCACCATGGTCACCTCGCCGGTGCGCGGCATCGTCAAGCAACTGCTGGTCAACACCATCGGCGGGGTGATCCAGCCGGGCAGCGACATCATCGAGATCGTGCCGCTGGACGACACCCTGGTGGTCGAGGCGAAGATCCTGCCCAAGGACATCGCCTTCCTGCACCCGGGCCAGGAAGCCACGGTCAAGTTCACCGCCTACGACTACACCATCTACGGCGGCATGAAAGCCAAGCTCGAGCAGATCGGTGCCGACACCATCACCGACGAAGACAAGAAGACCACCTACTACCTGATCAAGCTGCGTACCGACAAGAGCCACCTGGGCACGGACGAGAAGCCGCTGCTGATCATCCCGGGGATGGTGGCGACAGTGGATATCATGACCGGCAAGAAGACCATCATGAGCTATCTGCTCAAGCCGATCATCAAGGCCCGTTCGGAAGCCTTGCGCGAGCGCTGATTGCTCGACGGGGCGGAAATCCTGTGGGAGCGGGCTTGCCCCGCGATGGCGTTTGCCCAGGCAACGAGGTTGTTGCTACCGACGTCATCGCGGGACAAGCCCGCTCCCACGCCCTCGCTTCGTAGGCTGGTGCAGGGCGGAGCATATTCATATGAATATGCAATAATGGTATTTAAATTACTGTTCTTATGACTTTATAGTCACTCCACTGCGTACCCGCCGACCAATCGGCGCGCCGCACGACTCGAACCCACACGGGCAATCCCCGTGCGTTTCCGATCGTTGCGCGCCCTGAAGTCGCGCACTGCGTGGGAGTGAACAATGCCAGCCGCCTCGAACGCCTTGTCGACCATCGACAGCGCCCTGCCGCAAACCTTCGACATCCGTCCGTTCCCCGGCGCCGTTGGTGCAGAGATCATCGGCCTCGACCTGGCCCGTGCGGTCAATGCCGAGGATTTCACCCGTATTCACCGCGCCCACCTGGACCATCACATCCTGGTGTTTCGCGACCAGCGCATCACCCCCGAACAGCAGATCGCCTTCAGCCGCCGTTTCGGCGAGCTGCAGATCCATGTGCTCAAGCAGTTCCTGCTCGCCGGCCATCCCGAGATCCTGATCGTTTCCAATATCGTCGAGGACGGCCGCAACGTCGGCCTGGGCGATGCCGGCAAGTTCTGGCATTCGGACCTGTCGTACAAGGAGCTGCCGAGCCTGGGCTCGATGCTGCACGCCCAGGAGCTGCCCAGCGAAGGCGGTGACACCTTGTTCGCCGACATGCACAAGGCCTGGGACGCGCTGCCCGAGGCCCTGCGTCGGGTCGTCGAGGGCCGCAGCGCGGCCCACTCCTACACCGCCCGTTACGCCGAGACCAAGTTTGAAGGCAACTGGCGCCCGACGCTGACCGCCGAGCAACTGGCCCAGGTCCAAGAGGTTATCCATCCGGTGGTACGTACCCACCCGGAAAACGGCCGCAAGGCGCTGTTCGTCAGCGAAGGCTTCACCACCCGCATCGTCGGCCTGCCGGATGACGAAAGCCGCGACGTGCTGCAGCAGCTGTACGCCCTGAGCGTGCTGGAGCAGAACATCTATCGCCACCAATGGCAGCCCCACGACCTGGTGTTCTGGGACAACCGCTCGTTGATCCACCTGGCCACCGGATGCCCCGGGCACCTGCGCCGCAAGCTGTACCGCACCACCATCCAGGGCGATGCCCCGTTCTGACGACTGAGGAAACACACCATGCGCAAATCCATCAGCCGCCTGGCGGCAAGTATCGGCCTGGGCGTCAGCTTGGGTCTAGGCAGCCTGGCGATGCCGACCGTGGCCCACGCCGAAGGGCAGATTCGCATCGCCGAGCAGTTCGGCATCGTCTATCTGCTGCTCAATGTGGTACGTGACCAGCAACTGATCGAGAAGCACGGCAAGGAGCAGGGCCTCGACATCAAGGTCGACTGGGCCCAGCTGTCCGGTGGTGCGGCGATCAACGACGCCTTGCTGTCCGGCTCGGTGGACATCGCCGGCGCCGGTGTCGGGCCGCTGCTCACCGTGTGGGATAGAACCCGCGGCCGGCAGAACGTCAAGGCCGTGGCCTCGCTGGGCAACTTCCCGTACTACCTGGTCAGCAGCAACCCCAATGTGAAGACCATCGCCGATATCTCCGACAAGGACCGTATCGCCGTTCCGGCGGTGGGGGTTTCGGTGCAGTCGCGATTCCTGCAGTACGCCGCCGCCCGGCAGTGGGGCGACAAGGAGTACAACCGCCTCGACAAGTACACCCTGGCCGTGCCGCACCCGGACGCCACCGCGGCCTTGCTCGCCGGCGGCACCGAGCTCAACGGGCACTTCTCCAACCCGCCGTTCCAGGACCAGGTGCTGGCCAACAAGAACGTGCACGTGGTGCTCGACAGCTACGACCTGCTCGGCCCCAACTCACCGACCCTGCTGTTCGCCACCGAGAAATTCCGCAAGGACAACCCCAAGACCTACAAGGCCTTCGTCGACGCCCTGGCCGAGGCCGCCGACTATGCCCAGAAGGACAAGGCTGGCGCCGCCGACACCTACATCCGCGTGACCAAGGCCAAGATCGACCGCGAGGCGCTGATCAAGCTGATCGACAACCCGCAGTACGAATTCACTGTCACGCCGAAGAACACCTACAAGTTGGCCGAGTTCCTCTACCGGGTCGGCGCGATCAAGAACAAGCCTGAATCGTGGAAGGACTACTTCTTCCAGGATGAACGCCCGTTGCAGGGGAGCTGAGCGCCGATGACCGCCCCATTGCCAGGCCACACGGCCAGCAACCTGAGCCGTGTCGCCACCCCACCGCTGCTGGCGGTGGACAACCTGAGCCTTGAATACCGCACCGCCCAGCGCGTGGTGCGGGCCACCCACCAGGTCAGTTTCGAGGTCGACCGCGCCGACCGTTTCGTCTTGCTTGGCCCGTCCGGCTGCGGCAAGTCCACCTTGCTCAAGGCCGTGGCCGGCTTCATCGAGCCCCAGGAAGGGCAGATCCTGCTCCAGGGCCAGCCGGTGCGCGGCCCGGGGCCGGACCGCATCGTGGTGTTCCAGGAGTTCGACCAGTTGCCGCCGTGGAAGACGGTGAAGCAGAACGTGATGTTCTCGCTGCTGGTGTCCGGCCAGCTCAAGCGCGCCGAGGCCGAGGAGCGGGCGCTGCATTACCTGGAGAAAGTCGGCCTGGCCGCCTTCGCCGATGCCTACCCGCACACCCTGTCCGGTGGCATGAAGGCCCGCGTGGCCATCGCCCGGGCTCTGGCCACACAGCCCAAGATCCTGCTGATGGACGAGCCGTTCGCCGCCCTCGACGCCCTGACCCGGCGCAAGATGCAGGAAGAGCTGCTGCTGCTGTGGGAGGAGGTGCGCTTCACCCTGCTGTTCGTCACCCACTCCATCGAAGAGGCGCTGGTGGTGGGCAATCGCATCCTGCTGCTGTCGCCGCATCCCGGGCGGGTGCGGGCCGAGGTGCACAGCCACCAGTATGACCTCGGTAGCCTCGGCGGCAGCGATTTCCAGGCCAGTGCCCGACGTATCCACCGGCTGTTGTTCGACGAGGCCGATGCCTCGACGTCAGCGGACGATCTGGGCTTCAACGATATCCGTATCGCCTACTGACAGGAGCCAGGGCATGACAACGACACCTGTACGCCAGGAATACGAAGTGCAGCTGCAACCCCTGCCGGGTGTGCCGCTGGAGCGCAAGCTGCCGCTGGTGCAACGCTTGTGGCAACAGGGCTGGCTGCGCAAGGCCGTGATCCTGGTACTGCTTGCGGTGGTCTGGGAGGCCGTTGCCCGCTATACCGGCAACGACCTGCTGCTGCCGAGCTTCCTGCAGACCGCCAGCGCATTGTGGGACGGGCTGCTCAGCGGCGAGCTGCCGGCCAAGGTCGGCGTATCGCTGGTGGTGCTGCTCAAAGGCTATGTGCTGGGCATCGTCCTGGCCTTCGGCCTGACCAGCCTCGCCGTCTCGACGCAAGTGGGGCGCGACCTGCTGGGCACGCTGACCTCGATGTTCAACCCGCTGCCGGCCATCGCCCTGCTGCCGCTGGCCTTGCTCTGGTTCGGCCTGGGCGACAACAGCCTGATCTTCGTGCTGGTGCACTCGGTGCTGTGGGCGCTGGCGCTGAACACCTACGCGGGCTTCCTGGGCGTGTCCGAGACCCTGCGCATGGCCGGGCGCAACTACGGGCTACGCGGCCTGCGCCTGGTGCTGCATATCCTGGTGCCGGCGGCGCTGCCGTCGATCCTGTCGGGGCTGAAGATCGGCTGGGCCTTCGCCTGGCGCACGCTGATCGCCGCCGAACTGGTGTTCGGCGCCAGCAGCGGCAAGGGTGGGCTGGGTTGGTACATCTTCCAGAACCGCAACGAGCTTTATACCGACAAGGTGTTCGCCGGATTGGCGGTGGTGATTCTTATCGGCCTGCTGGTGGAGGGGCTGGTGTTCAACACCCTGGAGCGGCTGACCGTGCGGCGGTGGGGGATGCAGCGCTAGATCTCGCGGAACTCAATTCCGATACCGCGCCGCAGCGCTGTCCAGCGTCCGCGCAATCTCCTCGCGCAGCGCCTGCGGCGCTTCCACCACCAGCCCATCCCCCTGGCTCAGCAACCACCAGCGCAGGGGCCAGCCGTCCGCCACCGTCGCCCGCAGCCGGTGCCCCTGTTCCAGGGCAGTCAGTTGCATGTCGGCGGTCAACGGCGCTTCGCGCAGTCGGCGGGCCAGCAGGTCGCTGATCCATGCCTGCAACTCGACCCCTTCCCCTTGCCCTGGCTGCAGCGTATCGCCGCGCAGGTACCCCTGCAGGTCGAAATTCCCACGCAGCTCGCCACCGGCATTGGCCGACCAGTGCCAGCCGAACGGGATGCTCTTGTCGTTGCGCTCCAGCGGGAAGATCAGCGACAGCTCGTTGAGGTCGCGCTCGACCGTGCGCTTGCTGACGGTGAAGCCCACGTCACGCAGGCGCCACACCAGTTCGGCACTGGTGATCCCGGGGGAGCGGCTGGGCAATTGACGGAGCAAGGCCCATTGGCGGCTGAGGGTGGCGCGGGTGGTGGCGAACGGCAAAAGGAAACGTCCTTGTCTAGGCTTGCCGGCATAGGATGGCGGCACGGGTAGGGCATGGCAATTGGCCACAGCGTGCTCAGATCAAGGAAGATGCAATTGGTTGCCTGGGATCAATTCGTTCGCGACAGGTTTTGTCGTGGCATCGCGCAGAATCACGCCTCACCACAGTGGAGGTTGGAGCTGTGGGTCGTTCAATGAGGATGAACATGTCTGCCGCCAGCAATATCCATTCGCTGCTCGCCCGGCTTCTCCCCGAGCGGATCGTCCCGGCCCCGGCACGCCCCGGACAGCGCCACAGGCTGTTCGCCGGGGTCGGCATGCCCAGCCAGCAGGCCTTGAGCGGCGAGCGCTTCGGCCTGGCCGATCGGCTGGACGAGGCGGTCGACCTGCAGGCGGTCTACCACGACCTGTGCCGCCAGGCTTTGCTGGGCAATGTCGCGGCGCTCAATGACCTGGGCTGGATCTGGCTCAACGGCAAGTACTGGCGCGGCGACACCGTGCTGGCCGGCCACCTGCTGCGCATGGCCGCGCTGCAGGGCAATGCCGCGGCGTGGTTCAACCTTGGCCAGCAGCATTACTTCGGCAAGGGTGTCGATGTCTCCTACGCCAACGCGGCCGAATACTACCGGCATGCCTTCGAGCGGGGCATGGTGCATGCCGCTGCGGCGCTGGGAGATTTGTACGAAGAAGAGGTGTGCGACGGCGACCAGGTGTGGCAGGTCGACCCGCTCGAGGCGTACCAGTGGTTCCTGCGCGGCGCCCAGCGCGGCGAGACGCGCTGCCGCTTCGAGGTGGGCTACCGCTTGTTGCATGGGGTGTATGTCGAGGCGGACACCAAGGCCGGGCTGTATTGGCTGGAGCTGGCGGCGTCGACTGGCGTGATGCAGGCGGCCGAGGAGTTGGCGGTGCATTTCAGCAGCCGCGATGCGGCGCGCTACCTCGGCTGGCGCGACCAGGCCATCCAGATGGGCAGCACCCTGGCGCTGACCATGAAGCTGGAAGACCAGATCCAGCCGTGAGGCAATGTTCAGCGCGATCCCTGTAGGAGATTGCCCAGCCCTTTCGCGACACAAGGCCGCTCCAGGGATCGTGTTATCCGGCCAGATCGCGGGTAGATGAACAACCTTTCATCGTTTCCCTCCGTCACCCCCGGTTGACGACAGGGGTAGGGCAGGGCGTATATTGATAGTTAGCAAACTATGAATATCCTCGGTTCCCATATGTCCCTCGACGCACTGCACCTGAAAATCAGCAGCGGCATGGTCGTCGCTGCCCGTCATTGGCGGCGCCTTTGCCAGGGCGCCCTGACCGGCTACGGCATTTCCGAAGCCTGCGCCGTGCCGCTGCTGATGATCGTGCGCCTGGGCGACGGTGTGCACCAGGTGGCGGTGGCGCAGGCCGCCGGGCTGGAAAGCCCGTCGCTGGTGCGCCTGCTCGACCAGTTGTGCAAGGCCGGGCTGGTTTGCCGCAGCGAGGACCCGCTGGACCGCCGCGCCAAGGCCCTGAGCCTGACCGTCGAGGGGCGCGCCCTGGCGGAGTCCATCGAAGGTGAACTGGTGCGCCTGCGCCGTGAGGTGCTCGGCGGTATCGACCAGGCCGACCTGGACGCCACCTTGCGGGTGATCCAGGCGTTCGAAGCCGCGGGCGTGATGCCATGAGCGGCTTCTTCAGCTCGGTGCCCCCGGCCCGCGACTGGTTCTACGGCGTGCGCACCTTCGCCGCGTCGATGATCGCCCTGTACATCGCCTTGCTCATGCAGTTGCCGCGTCCCTACTGGGCCATGGCCACGGTGTACATCGTCTCCAGCCCGTTCCTCGGCCCGACCACCTCCAAGGCGCTTTACCGGGCCCTGGGTACGTTGCTGGGCGCAGGCGGCGCGATCCTCCTGGTGCCGCCGCTGGTGCAGTCGCCGCTGCTGCTGAGCATTGCCATCGCCCTGTGGACCGGCACCTTGCTGTTCCTTTCGTTGAACCTGCGCACGGCCAACAACTACGTGCTGATGCTGGCCGGCTATACCCTGCCGATGATCGCCCTGGCGGTGGTCGACAACCCGCTGGCAGTGTTCGACGTTGCCTCGTCGCGCGCCCAGGAGATCTGCCTGGGCATCGTCTGCGCGGCGGTGGTCGGCGCGATTTTCTGGCCGCGCCGGCTGGCGCCGGTGGTGGTGGGCGCGACCGGCAACTGGTTCGCCGAGGCGATCCGCTACAGCGATACCTACCTGGCCCGCGAGGCCAGCGCCGACAAGGTCGGCGGCATGCGTGGCGCGATGGTTGCCACCTTCAACTCGCTGGAATTGATGATCGGCCAGCTCGGCCACGAAGGCGCCGGCCCGCATACCCTGAAAAATGCCCGTGAGCTGCGTGGCCGGATGATCCACCTGTTGCCGGTGATCGATGCCCTGGACGACGCCCTGATCGCCCTCGAGGGCCGCGCCCCGGCCCAGTTCGCCCAGTTGAAACCGGTACTCGATGCTGCTCGTGAATGGCTCAAGGGCACTGCCGACAGCGCCTCGGTGGCGCGCTGGACCGCCCTTCACGAGCGGATCGACCGCCTGCAGCCCGGCGCCGCCGCCATCGACCAGCGCGCCGAACTGCTGTTGTCCAACGCGCTCTACCGGCTGACCGAATGGGCCGATCTCTGGCAGGACTGCTGCAGCTTGCAGCACGCCCTGCGCAAGGACGACGCCACGCCCTGGCGCGCGGTCTACCGTCACTGGCGCCTGGGCCGTCTGACGCCGTTCTTCGACCGTGGCCTGATGCTCTATTCGGTGTTCTCCACCGTCACCGCCATCATCGTCGCCTGCGGCCTGTGGATCGGTCTGGGCTGGAACGACGGCGCCAGCGCGGTGATCCTCGCCGCCGTGTCGTGCAGTTTCTTTGCCGCCATGGACGACCCGGCGCCGCAGATCTACCGGTTCTTCTTCTGGACCTTGATGTCGGTGATCTTCTCCAGCCTGTACCTGTTCCTGGTACTGCCCAACCTGCATGACTTTCCGATGCTGGTGCTGGCCTTCGCGGTGCCGTTCATCTGCGTCGGCACCCTGACCGTGCAGCCGCGTTTCTACCTCGGTACCCTGCTGACCATCGTCAACACCTCGACCTTCATCAGTATCCAGGGCGCCTACGACGCCGACTTCTTCACCTTCATCAACGCCAACCTGGCCGGTCCCGTGGGCCTGCTGTTCGCCTTCATCTGGACCCTGGTGGTGCGCCCGTTCGGCGTGGAGCTGGCGGCCAAGCGCATGACCCGCTTCACCTGGCGCGACATCGTCGAGATGACCGCGCCGGCCACCCTGGCCGAGCACCGCCAGGTCGGCGTGCAGATGCTCGACCGCCTGATGCAGCACCTGCCGCGCCTGTCGCAGACCGGCCAGGACAGCGGCGTGGCCCTGCGCGACCTGCGCGTGGGCCTGAACCTGCTCGACCTGCTGGCCTACCTGCCGCGTGCCGGCGCCGAGGCCCGCGAGCGCCTGCGCACGGTGATCGAGGAGGTCGGCAGTCACTACGCCGCCTGCCTGCGTGCCGGCGAGCGCCTGCATGCCCCGGCGGCGCTGCTGCGCAACATGGAGCGTGCGCGCCTGGCGCTGAACCTGGACGAATTGTACGAACGCGGCGACGCCCGCACCCACCTGCTGCACGCCTTGAGCGGCCTGCGCCTGGCGCTGCTGCCGGGCGTGGAAGTGATGCTCGAGCCTGCCGAGCAAACGCAACTGCCCCCCGGACTCGACGGAGCGCCCCTGTGATCGGTGAACTGGATATCAGCGGGGTGTTCCTGCCCACGCTGCTGGTGATGATGTTTGGCACCTACGTGCTGTTCCTCGGGGTGCACGCGGTGCTGGTGCGCCTGCATTTCTACCGCCTGGTCTGGCACCGGGCGCTGTTCAACGTTGCCCTCTATGCCGTGCTGCTTGGCGCGGTGGACCACTTTTGCCGAAGCCTGATGCTGCCATGAAAAAACCTTTGCTGACCCTGGGCCGCGTGGTCCTGACCTTGCTGGTAGTGACCTTCGCCGCCGTGCTCGTGTGGCAGATGGTGGTGTACTACATGTTCGCCCCCTGGACCCGAGACGGGCATATCCGTGCCGACGTGATCCAGATCGCCCCGGATGTGTCCGGGCTGATCCAGAAGGTCGAGGTGCGTGACAACCAGACCATCAAGCGCGGTGACGTGCTGTTCACCATCGACCAGGACCGTTTCACCCTGGCCCTGCGCCAGGCCAAGGCGACCCTGGCCGAGCGCCAGGAGACCCTGGCCCAGGCCTCCCGCGAGGCGCAGCGCAACCGCAAGCTGGGCAACCTGGTGGCGGCCGAGCAGCTTGAAGAGAGCCAGTCCCGCGAAGCCCGCGCCCGCTCGGCGGTGAACGAGGCCCAGGTGCAGGTGGATGTGGCCCAGCTCAACCTCGACCGCTCGGTGGTGCGCAGCCCGGTGGACGGTTACCTCAACGACCGCGCCCCGCGCGCCCACGAGTTCGTCAGCGCCGGGCGTCCGGTGCTGTCGGTGGTCGACAGCACCTCGTACCACGTCGATGGTTACTTCGAAGAGACCAAGCTGGGCGGTATCCATATCGGCGACGCCGTGGAGATCCGCGTGATGGGCGACAACACCCGCCTGCGTGGCCGGGTGCAGAGCCTGGCCGCCGGCATCGAAGACCGCGACCGCAGCAGCGGTGCCAACCTGCTGCCCAACGTCAACCCGGCGTTCAGCTGGGTGCGCCTGGCCCAGCGGATTCCGGTGCGCATCGCCTTCGATGAAGTGCCGGAAGACTTTCGCATGATCGCCGGACGCACCGCCACGGTGTCGATCATCGAGGGCCAGCATCCATGAAACAGCTGATCCTGGCCGGGCTTTGCCTGTCCCTGGGGGCCTGCATGATGGTCGGGCCTGACTACGAGCTGCCCAAGGACGCCGCCGTGCAGCGCGACGACCTCAATGGCCCGCTGCGCCAGGACGCCGACAGCGTGGTCTCGGCGCCGGTGCCCGAGGACTGGTGGCAGCTGTACCAGGATCAACGGCTCAACGAGCTGGTGCGCCAAGCCCTGAGCGCCAACACCGAACTGCGCGTGGCCGCCGCCAACATCGCCAAGGCCCGCGCCCAGGTGGAGGTGGCCGAGTCCCAGGGGGGCTTCAACGGTGGAGTCAAGCTGGGCGCCCAGCGCCTGCAGGAGTCCGGCGAAGCGTTCCTGCTGCCGGAGAAAGTGCCGGTGGCCAATATCGGCGAAGCGATCATCAGCGCCAGCTACCAGTTCGACCTGTGGGGTACCTTCAAGCGCGGCACCGAGGCCGCCAAGGCCAACGCCGACGCGGTGCAGGCTGCCGCCGACACCGCGCGCATCACCCTGGTGGCCGATGTGGTCAAGGCCTATACCCAGGTGTGCTCGGCCAACGAGGAATACCACATCGCCCGCGAGTCGCTGGACCTGCAGCAGCAGAGCGTGCAACTGACCCAGCGCCTGCGCGACGCCGGGCGTGGCGACGAGACCCAGGTCACCCGTTCGCAGACTCAGTTCAAGTCCCTGCGCGCCGAATTGCCGCGCTTCAAGGCCGAGCGTGAGGCGGGCCTCTACACCCTTGCTGCGTTACTGGCCAAGCCGGTCGAGCAGTTGCCCGCCGGCACCGCCGATTGCGCCGAACTGCCCCACCTGTCGCAGCTGGTGCCGGTCGGTGACGGCGCGGCCCTGCTCAAGCGCCGCCCGGACGTGCGTCAGGCCGAGCGCCAGCTGGCGGCGGCCACCGCCAGCATCGGCGTGGCCACCGGCGCGCTGTACCCGGACATCAGCATCGGCGCCCAGGTGGGCACCATCGGCATCCTCGAGAACCTCGGCGAGCCGGCCACCAACCGTTGGGGCTTCGGTCCGCAGATCAGCTGGAACATCCCCACCAACGGCACCCGCGCGCGCATCCGCATGGCCGAAGCCTCGACCCAGGCGGCGCTGGCGCATTTCGACGGGGTGGTGCTGAATGCCATTCGCGAAACCCAGACGCGGCTGGCGCAGTACAGCGCGCTGCTGGATCGGCGCGACGCACTGGCCGAGGCGGAGCGCTCAGCCAAGGAGTCGGCGGACCAGACGCATCTGCGTTACCAGGTAGGGCGCGAGTCGTTCCTGGCGGACCTGCAGGCGACGCGGACCTACACCGATGTGCGGGCGCAACTGGCGGCGGCCAACAGTCAGGTGGCGATGGGGCAGATCGGCGTGTTCCTGGCCTTGGGTGGCGGGTGGAAAGAGAACGGTAGACCTTGATGGTGCACGAGTTAGCTCGTCTCGCGTCTAGCGGGCGCTGAGCGAGCAGCGGGGTTCGATACACGATCATCTATCAACTCTGTCAGTAGACCGGCCTGGCATCTACTTGCAAGCTGCAGCCATCATTCTTGTCAGGTGGCAGTCATGAGCGACCAACGCAGCAAGACCCGGCTCTTGGTCATTGATAGATCGGGCTCCATATCGTGTGTAGCGCCGGTCAATCAGGACCATACCTTTACCTATCTTCCGTATGGGTTTCGCCAAATCAGGGGAAGCCAGCCTGTCGTACTCGGTTTCAATGGCCAGTGCCAAGAGCCTGCTTTCGGTCATTATCTGCTCGGTAACGGCTATCGGGCATACAACTCGGTATTGATGCGCTTCAACAGTCCCGACAGTTGGAGCCCGTTCGGACAAGGCGGATTGAACGGCTATCTCTATGGCCACGCAGACCCTGTCAACCGTATTGACCCAAGCGGGCATACTCCGCTTGGGGTGGGTTGGTTGTTTACTTCGGTAGGTGGCACTGGCCGAAGAAAATCGACGATCAACGGGACGAGTCTTCCGGAGATAGTAGTGGATCCGGCTGAGTCCAAAATCGCATTCCCAGTTGGCTCACCGCTCGGCTCACCAGACTTTATTGGGCGTCACGGCTCAACTGACGCGAACGGTAAAAGCCTAAAGAATGGATTGGCGGCCAAGTATCAGGACTCCGCCAGTGGCCTCAGTTCTGGAAAAGGCTTCTACGTTGCTCCCACCAAAGGTACGGCTGTGGACTGTGCCGAAGCTGCGACAAGCTATGCATTAGATGATGATCCATCTAGCGGCGTAAAACCGGAGGTCTTCTCTGTCTTTGTCTACAACTTTGATGCAAAGGTGCCAGGTAAAGACTATCGATTTGGCACGATGGGGGAGGGTGGTTTGGTACCGAGGCAGCTCAATGAAATGGAGTTGCTGCTACGGGAAAGAATGTACGGCTCCGTGCGGATACGGCGTGGAGAACCAACCAAACGGCAAACGCTGCCCAGAGCGACGGAAGCGCCGTTCTGATTGAATAACGCCCGAAGGCTATGCTTCGGGCGCATTCATGCTTCAGTTGAGGATTCGTGCCGGCTCATCCGGCGGCAGGTTTTCCTGCTCACGCGGCTGCTTCGGTTGCCCGGGCACCGAACCGCCCAACTGCTCGGCCAACTGCTGCGCCACATCCTCGCCCAGCGCCTTCGACACATCCCGCACCACACGCGGACGGTTCAGCGTCACGCGGCGGTCCTGGCCCTTCACCAGCTTGGTGTCCTGCCCCTCACCCATGGCGGTGAACGCCGAGGTGATCTCGTAGGTGCGGGTGTTGATCAGGCTGAAGTCGGCGACCACCGTCAGGCCCAGTACCGCCGAATAGCTGTCGGTGTGGTCCAGCGAGTTGATGTCCTGCTGGAAGTCGATGTCCGACAGGGTACCGAACAGCACGTAGTCGGCGCCCTTGAACGCGCCGTTCTTGATGCGGCGGATCACGTCGTACACGTCTTCCTTCGAGTCGGCGGTGTAGGGGCGGCCCTGGACCAGCTGGAACATGCCGGTCTTGAGGATCTCACCTTTGATGTCGCCACCGAACTTGCGCAGCTCGGTCTGCTCGATGTAGCTGTTGAGGCTCTCGTACTCGCTGTAGCTCGACTGGCCGCTGGCGTGGTACATGCCGGCCTGGCCGCTGCTCTGGGCGTTGATGGTGTGGATGTATTCCTCCACCTGCGCCTGGTAGGCCAGGTCGGTCACCGCCACCTTGGGGGCCGCCTGCGCGCCGAAGGCGCAGGCCAGGCCAATGATTGCCATCCATGCACGCATCGATCAGCGCTCCGTGGTCTTGCGGATTTCTTTTTCGTCCATCCACTCGGCCAGGCCGCTTTCCACGTCGATCAGCTGCAGGCTGAACTTGTAGAACACGTCCTTGTAGTCGCTGCTGCGCTTGACGATCGAGCTGATCGAACCTTCCAGGCGGTACTTGGCGGCGATCATGTTGCCGGTCTTGGCCACGGTCTTCTTCTTGTACAGACCGCTCTGGTTCTGCAGCTTGAGCTGGTCGACCTGGCTCTGCATGTCGGTGTTGTCGCTGGCGAAGCGGGCGGCGCCGGACTTCATCAGCTGGGTCTTGATCGAGGTGGTGATCTCGCGGGTATCGATATACTCGCTGGTCTTGTTCTTGACGTCGTACACCTGCACCACCGGGCGGCCGTGCAGCACGCCGGACTGGGCCAGGGAGCGGGTCATGCTCTCGGCGATCATCTGCAGGTCGGTGGAGCCGAACTCGTTGGTCACCAGCTCGACGGCCTTGCTGTCGCCGTAGCTGATGTTCTTGCCGCCGAGTACCGGCGACGGGGTGCTGCAACCGCTGACCAGGGCGATGGCGATGGCGGCGAGGGAAAGGCGTGCAAACATGGAACGTGCTCCTGAAAGGGATTACCGGGTGTGGACTTCGAGGCGGAAGTCGCGGGCAGCGGGGGTCGGGGCGATGGCGGGGAGGAACTTGGCCTGCTTGCCGTACAGCGGCAGGGCTTTCCAGCTCTCGTCGTCGGCCACCGGGAAACCGTCGCTGCCCAGCCAGGCGAAGCGGTAGAAGAGCGTCTGGTTGCTGCGGCTGGTGTTGGTCAGCGCCACGTTGACGGTGAGGTAGCCGTTCTCGCGGGCGACGCGCATCTGGCCGACTTCGATGTCATCCAGCTGGCCCATGGTCACCACCTTGCTGGCGGCGCTGCCAGGGGCAGGGGGCGGGGTGGCGCAGCCGGCCAGGAGGGCGACGGCGGCCAGGGCGATGCATGTTCTGCGCATGTTCGATCCTTGGGTTACTTGAGGCTGGCGACAGCGGTGGCTGCGGCCTGCGGGGCGACGACGACGGCCGGGCCGCCAGCGAATACGCGGTTGCCGACCACGCGCAGGGTGACCACCTGGTAGGGGCGGTCGACCTTCACGGTGACCTGGGTGCCGCCGAGGCTCGACGGCAGGCTCAGGTGGTGTTCACCCTGCTTGAGGCGTACGCGGGCCACCTGGGTTTCGTCGGGCAGGGTGCGCCAGGTGCGGGTATCGGCGCCTTCCAGCACGGTGGAGGCGATGCCCACCACCAGCCCGGCCATCGGGTTGGTCTGGTTCAGGTTCTTCTGCGCCACGCCGCGGCTGATGGCGCGCACGCTGGTGCGCAGGATGATGCCCGGCATGTCGTCGCGCAGGGCGCGGCGCGACATGGCCGTGGTGCTGTTGAGCGCGGTCAGGGCCAGGGTCTTGTGGTTGAGCTGGATCTCGCCCAGGTGCGCGGTCGAGGTGTCTTCCTTGATGATCGGGAACGACAGCGGAGTGATCACCAAGTTGTCCTGGATCGGCAGCGGCAGGGGGATGCGGATCGAATCGCGGGCCGGGGCCAGGCCGGTCTGCACCACGATCAGCACGTCGCTCTCACCAGCCTTGGCGCTGTTCTTGTCCAGTTCGAGCAGCGCCTGGTCGAGCAGCGGCGTGTTCGGGCGCAGCTCGGCGGCCTTGCGGTAGCCCGGCGCGGCCAGGCCTTTCTCGCCGAGAGCCTCGTAGACATAGCCGGACAGGTAGTGGCTGAAGGCGCTCTGGTAGCTGTTCTTCAGGCCGACCACCTCTGGGGCGTCGAGGCTGGCGACCGGGTAACCCTGCAGGTCCTTGTACTCGGTCTTGATGCCTTCCTTCTCGGCCTCTTCCTCGCGCTTGAGGTATTCCTTGTCGCGCAGCTCGGCGATGATCGCCTCACGCTCGTGGGTCTTCTTGATCTCGGTGCGGGCACCGTCGAAATCATTCTGTGCCAGCAGGTTCAGGGCCATCTGCGTGGTCAGCATGACTTTTTCGTAGTCATAGCCTTCGTAGCGGCGGACCTTGTCGTTGACCAGGTAGCTGCCGAACTGGCTCAGGTACTTGTCGGTGTCGAGCTTGACCGACTCTTCCCACTGGAACACCACGCTGTCGGCCGAGCGCCAGGCGTCCTGGCTGCCCTTGAGGTCACCCTTGGAGCGCAGCAGCTCGCCTTTTTCGAAGTAGTAGAGCAGGTCTTTCTGCTCGCCCTTGTTGTTGCTCTCGAGCAGGGCGAGGGCGGCGTCGACGTTGCCGGCGGCCAACTGCTTGTTGGTCTCCTGCAGTTCGCTGTCGTAGCTGCGGAACACCGAGCAGCCGGTGAGCTGCACGGCGGCGACCAGGGTCGCCAGGGTGAGGGCGCGGGATACCATCGGACTTCTTCTTTCCCTGAAACGGTTGGCCGCGTGGGCGGGGGCGGCAGATCCCTCTGTTTATCGCCAGAACCTCTCGATGGAGGCGCCTTGATTGCTAATGGCTATTACGGCGGCGCGGGATTATACCCAAAGTAGTAGTACGGTGATGGCGAATTGCTTCGCATTTTTGGCGCCGATGCCATCAGTTGGAAAACTGCATTCCCGGTCGGTGCATTCCGTCAATTTGTCTCAAGATTTTTCATGAAATCTGCCCATGAGCCTTGAGCAGGGGAGAGTGGAAGTGAACAATGTTCTCTTTCGTATTTCCGTCGAGATTGGCCATGACTTCCCGTTCCCGTCTGCTTGCCTGGCTGCCTGCCCTGTTGTTTGGCCCGGTGCTGGCGCTGTGCAGCAACCCGACGCTGGCCGAAGCACCCGCCGAGGCGACCAAGGCGCTGCACCTGCTGGACTACATCGGTGCCGACTACCCGCCGACCGTGCGTGATGGCAAGGTGGTGGACGACGGGGAATACCGCGAGCAGCAGGAGTTCAGCGGCGTGCTGGCCGAGCTGGTCAAGGGCCTGCCCGCGCATGCCGAGCGCGGCGCGCTCGAGCAGGGTGTGCAGGGCCTGCGCCAGGCCATCGACCAGCGTCAGGACGGCGCCGCTGTTGCCCGCCAGGCCCGCCAATTGGGTGCGCGTCTGGCAGTGGCCTACGAGGTCAGCCAGGCCCCGGTGATCACCCCGGACCCAGCCCGCGGCGCGGCGCTGTATGCGCAGAACTGCGCGATCTGCCACGGTGACACCGGCTTGGGCGACGGCCCGGCCGGCATCGGCCTGGAGCCTGCGCCGGCCAACCTGCGCGATACCAGGCGCCTCGACCAGTTGAGCCTGTTCGACCTGTACAACACACTCGGGCTGGGCATCGAAGGCACCGAGATGCCGTCGTTCGCCGAACAACTCGACGAGCGCCAGCGCTGGGACGTGGCGGCCTACATCGCCAGCTTCACCGCCGACCCGCAGGCGGCCAAGGGCGACAAGACCTGGAACATCGCCGACCTCGCCCGGCAGACTCCGGCCGAAGTCGCCGCCAGCGAAGGCGCGGATGCCGTGGCCGCGTTCCGCGCCCAGCGCGCGCAGCCGCCGCAGGTCAAGCGTGGCCCGGCGCAGTTGCTCGAATACACCTCCAGTACCCTGGACAAGAGCCTGGCGGCCTACCGCGCCGGCGACCACGATCAAGCCTACGATTTGTCGGTGGCCGCCTACCTGGAAGGCTTCGAGCTGGTGGAAAGCTCGCTCGACAACATCGACGCCCAGGCCCGCAAGGACACGGAAAAGTCACTGATGGCCTACCGTCAGTCGTTGCAGGACGGCCTGCCGGTGGCCCAGGCCGAACAGCGCCTGGCCGAGGCCAAGGCCAGGCTGGAGCAGGCCTCCAAGCTGCTGGGCAGCGATGGCCTGAGCTGGTCGCTGAGCTACGTCTCCGGCCTGCTGATCCTGCTGCGCGAGGGCCTGGAGGCGATCCTGGTGCTGGCGGCGATCCTGGCCTTCCTGCGCAACACCGGTCAGCAGTCGGCGGTGCGCAGCGTCAATATCGGCTGGGGCCTGGCGCTGGTCGCCGGCTTCGCCACCTGGGCCCTGGCGGCCTATGTGATCGATGTCGGCGGGGCGCAGCGGGAACTGCTCGAAGGCTGTACGGCACTGTTCGCCGCGGTGATGGTGCTGTGGCTCGGCGTGTGGATGCACGATCGACGTCATGCCGCGGCCTGGCAGGACTACATCAAGCGCAGCCTGGTCAGTGGCGGCGGGCGCTTCGGCTTTGCCTTGCTGGCGTTCTTCTCGGTGTACCGCGAGCTGTTCGAGGTGATCCTGTTCTACGAGACCCTGTGGCTGCAGGCCGGCCCGGCTGGCCATCAGGCGGTGCTGGCCGGTGGCGCCACGGCGCTGGTGCTGCTGGTGGGCCTGGCCTGGGTGATCCTGCGCGGCTCGGCCAAGCTGCCGCTGTCGTTGTTCTTCAGCATCAACGCGGCGCTGTTGTGCGCGCTGTCGGTGGTGTTCGCCGGGCATGGCGTCAAGGCCCTGCAGGAAGCCGGGGTGTTGGGAACGCGGCCGGTGGCGTTCTTCGAGTTCGACTGGCTGGGGATTCATGCCGATGCCTATTCGCTGGGCGCGCAGGTCGTGGCGTTGCTGGCAATCGTGCTCCTCTACGGGCGCAGCCGGCTGGCCGAGAAGCGCCGGGCAGCGGCCAGCTGAGATACTTCAGGGCCGTCATGCGGCCCATCGCGACGTAAGGCCACTCCACAGGCATACTGGCAGCTCTGTGGGAGCGGCCTTGTGTCGCGAAAGGAGGGCGCGGCCCTCCCAGCTATGCGAGGAAACGAAAGCAATGCGTGTATGGATCGATGCCGACGCCTGCCCCAAGGCGGCCAAGGAGCTGATCGTCAAGTTCGCCCTCAAGCGCAAGCTCGAAGTGGTGATGGTGGCCGGCCAGCCGCAGATCAAGCCGGCCTTCGCCTGCGTGCGGCTGATCGTGGTGCCCAGCGGCATGGACGCGGCAGACGACTACCTGGTGGAGAACGCCGAGCCCGGCGAGCTGGTGATCTGCAGCGATGTGCCGCTGGCCGATCGCCTGATCAAGAAGGGCGTGGCGGCGCTGGATCCGCGCGGTCGCGAGTTCGACGAGCGCAACATGGGCGAGCGCCTGGCGGTACGCAACCTGTTCACCGAGCTGCGCGAGCAAGGTCAGGTTGGCGGTGGCCAGGCGCCCTATGGCGAGCGCGAGAAGCAGGCGTTCGCCAATGCGCTGGACCGCATTCTCACTCGACTGTCCAAAGCCTGACGTTATCCCGGAAGCATTCGCCAAGCCTGTAGGAGCGGCTATGGGCTTGTGCTTTACCTGTAGCCGACGATGAGGCCGGTACGGGTAGCTCAAGACAGTTGCCCCTACACCAGCGTCTGTCAGTCGTTCTCGTGGGTCAGCTCCAGCACCCGATCCACCAGCTTGTAGATGCCACCCGCCGCCTCGCTGATCGACTTGGCCAGCATGTACGCCGGTGTGGTCACCAGCTTGCGCTGGGTATCCTCGACGATGTCGTGCACATCGCACTCCTCATGGGTGCCGCCCATCTTCACCACCGCCGCGCTGGTGCCGGCGTCGTTGCCGATGGTGCAGACCACGCCCGGCCCGTAGATCTTCGCCGCCAGGGCCGGTGAGATGCAGATCAGGCCAACGGGCTTGCCCGCCTCGGCGAAGGCCTCGGCCAGGGCCAGCACATCTGGCTGCACGCTGCACTTGTCGCCTTCGACGGCAAAGTTGGAGAGATTCTTGGCCGCGCCGAAGCCGCCTGGAACGATCAGGGCGTCGAAGTCTTCGGCCTTGGCTTCGCGAATGTCCTTCACCTCGCCACGGGCAATGCGCGCCGACTCCACCAGCACATTGCGCGATTCCGGCATCTCTTCCCCGGTCAGGTGGTCGATCACATGCATCTGCGCGATGTTCGGCGCGAAGCACTGCACCTGGGCGCCACGCTGGTCCAGGCGCAGCAGGGTGATCACGCTTTCGTGGATCTCGGCGCCGTCGTACACGCCGCAACCGGACAGAATCACCGCAACTTTTTTTGTCATGCTCAATACTCCAGTGTCGAGGCGCTAAATGTCCTCTAGTTTGGCAGATGTAGCCATGGGATTTGCCCTTCGGCGGGCCTAATCTTCGTGAACAACCTTGGAGGTGGCCGTTCATGGACCTGATTCTGCTGGCCGTGCCGTTCTTCTTCGTGCTGATCGCGGTGGAGCTGATCGCTGACCGCGTGCGCGGCCGGCGCAACTACCAGCTCGCCGACTCGATCAACAGCCTGAGCACCGGCGCGCTGTCCACCAGCACCGGGTTGCTCACCAAAGGGGTGGGGCTGGTCACCTATGCCCTGGCCTGGGAACACCTGGCTTGGCTGCGGCTGCCGGCCGATGCCTGGTGGGTGTGGGTGGTCGCCTTCGTGCTCTACGACCTCTGCTACTACTGGCTGCACCGCCTGGGCCATGAGCGCAACGTCTTGTGGGCCGCGCACTCGGTGCATCACCAGAGCGAGGAGTACAACCTGACCACCGCCCTGCGCCAGACCAGCAGCGGCTTCCTGTTCTCCTGGATCTTCTACCTGCCGCTGGCGCTGCTGGGCGTGCCGCCCCTGGTGTTCATCACCGTGGCGTCGCTGAACCTGCTGTACCAGTTCTGGGTGCACACCCGCCATGTGCCCAAGCTGGGCTGGCTGGAGTGGATCTTCATCACGCCGTCCAACCATCGCGTCCACCATGCGCAGAATCCTTTGTACTTGGATCGCAACTACGGCGGCGTGTTCATAATCTGGGACCGGTTGTTCGGCACCTTCCAGGAGGAGGACGAACGCGAGCCTGTGATCTTCGGAGTAACCACGCCGCTGGCCAGCTGGAACCCACTGTGGGCCAACGTGCAGTTCTACGCCCAGCTCTGGCACGACGCTCGTCGCGCCGGCAGTTGGTGGGACAAGCTGCGCATCTGGTTCATGCCCACTGGCTGGCGCCCGGCGGATGTGGCCGCCGCTGATCCACAGCCCAAGCAGGACCTGGCGGCGTTTCGCAAGTTCGCGATCCCCCTGGGCGGCGCGCAGCAGCTTTACGTCACCGTGCAGTTCGCGGTCTACGTGGCGCTGGGCAGCTATCTGATGGAGGTGGCGGAGCAGGTGGCGCCCGCGGCCCTGGTGCTGGGCTGGACGGTGATGGCGTTCGGGCTGTTCGTGCTGGGCGTGGCGCTGGAGGACCGGCCGTGGGCGGGGCGCCTGGAGATCGTGCGGCTGCTGTCGAATGCGCCGGCGCTGTATCTGGCCGGCGCGCTTGGCTTAGTGCTGGTCACGCCCGTGTTCTGGTTGCTGCTCCTGGGTTACAGCCTGCTCAGCCTCGGCGGCCTGGCCCTCTGCCGCCGCGCGGCGCTCGGCGCGGATGTTGCGAAAACGCCGGCGCAGCCAGAGCAGCAGGCCCAGCACCAGCAGGCCGCCGAGCACCCATAGCTCGTATTTCTTGATGCTGCCTAGCATGCCTTCGAGAATGGCGCCGAAGTGGTAGGCGGCCAGGCCCAGGGCCAGGGCCCACACCGCGGCGCCGATGCCGTTGAGCAGCAGGTAGCGGCGCGGCGGGTAGCCGGACAGGCCGATGGCCACCGGCATTACCGTGCGCAGGCCGTAGACGAAACGGAAACTCAGTACCCAGATATCCGGATGGCGGCGGATGTGCTCCAGCGCTCGGTCACCCATGGCCTGCCAGCGCGGCTTGCGAGCGAGGATCTTGCGCCCGTGGCGGCGGCCCATGAAGTACCACAGCTGGTCACCGGCGTAGCTGCCGCAGAAGGCCACCAGGACCACCAGCTTGATGTCCATGTATTCGCGGAACGCAAGAAAGCCCGCGAGCACCAGGATGGTCTCGCCCTCGAAGAACGTGCCGAGAAAAAGGGCAAAGTAGCCGAAATCGTTCAGGAATTGTTGAAGCATTTTCTGGCGTGCTGGCGAAATGAACGCGCAGCCTACCCCTTCGGGCGCGTTGGGGAAAGTGTCCAAATGTGTCTCGACGTGAAGATTCCCTGCAAGGACAATGGCTGCGGCCACAAGTCGCAGGGTTGCCCAAGGATGTAACACAGGCGTCATAATGGCCGCTTATAACTGTCGCGCTGCCCGCCCGCGCGGGCTCAGGAGTCTGCCGTGAGCTTTACCCCCGCCAATCGTCTGTTTCCTGCCACCCGCCTGCGTCGCAACCGCCGGGACGCGTTCTCCCGTCGCCTGGTTCGCGAAAACACCCTGACCGTCGATGACCTGATTCTTCCGGTATTCGTGCTGGACGGCGAGGGCCGTCGCGAAGAAGTACCGTCCATGCCGGGCGTCGAGCGGCTGTCGATCGACCTGCTGCTGGAAGCCGCACAGGGCTGGGTGGAGCTGGGTATTCCGGCGCTGGCGCTGTTCCCGGTGACCCCGACCGAGAAAAAATCCCTCGACGGCGCCGAAGCCTGGAACCCGGACGGCATCGCCCAGCGCGCCACCCGCGCCCTGCGTGCCCGCTTCCCGGAGCTGGGGGTGATCACCGACGTGGCCCTGGACCCGTTCACCACCCACGGTCAGGACGGCATCCTCGATGAAGAGGGCTACGTGCAGAACGACATCACCGTCGAGGCCTTGGTCCGCCAGGCGCTGTCTCACGCCGAGGCCGGCGCCCAGGTGGTGGCCCCGTCGGACATGATGGACGGTCGTCTCGGCGCGATCCGCCAGGCCCTGGAAGAGGCCGGTTACGTCAACGTGCGCATCATGGCCTACTCGGCCAAGTACGCCAGCGCCTACTACGGCCCGTTCCGTGACGCGGTCGGCTCGGCGCTGAACCTGGGCAAGGCCAACAAGGCTTCCTACCAGATGGACCCGGCCAACAGCGACGAAGCCCTGCACGAAGTGGCTACCGACCTCGCCGAAGGCGCCGACATGGTCATGGTCAAGCCGGGCATGCCGTACCTGGACATCGTCCACCGGGTGAAGACCGAGTTCAAGGTGCCGACCTTTGTCTACCAGGTCAGCGGCGAGTACGCCATGCACATGGCCGCCATCCAGAACGGCTGGCTCAGCGAAGCCGTGATCCTCGAATCCCTCACCGCTTTCAAACGGGCAGGCGCTGATGGCATCCTGACCTATTTCGCCGTGCGTGCCGCTCAATTGATGAGAGGGCAGTAACGCCCTCCAGGAACGTCAGATGAATAACGAAGTGCTAACCCCTGTCGAGATCAAGGATGCCCAGGCCGTGCCCGAAGAGATGGTGCAGACCCCGCCCGATTTGCCAGCGGTAGCGGAGCCGGAAGCGGTCGTCGAAGCCGCCCCGGCACCCGCGCCTGCGCCGGCCCCGGCGATCGCCGTGCCGAGCCTGGACGACAGCAGCCTGTACATTCATCGCGAGCTCTCGCAACTGCAGTTCAACATCCGCGTGCTGGAGCAGGCGCTGGACGAATCGTACCCGCTGCTCGAGCGCCTGAAGTTCCTGCTGATCTTCTCCAGCAACCTCGACGAGTTCTTCGAGATCCGCGTGGCGGGCCTGAAGAAGCAGATCAACTTCGCCCGCGAACAGGCCGGCGCCGACGGCCTGCAGCCGCACCAGGCGCTGGCGCGCATCAGCGAGCTGGTGCACCTGGAGGTGGATCGCCAGTACGCGATCCTCAACGACGTGCTGCTGCCGGAGCTGGAGAAGCACGCCATCCGCTTCATCCGTCGTCGCTACTGGACACCCAAGCTCAAGACCTGGGTCCGCCGTTACTTCCGCGACGAGATCGCGCCGATCATCACCCCGATCGGCCTCGACCCGACCCACCCGTTCCCGCTGCTGGTGAACAAGAGCCTGAACTTCATCGTCGAGCTCGAGGGGGTCGATGCCTTCGGCCGCGACTCGGGCCTGGCGATCATCCCGGCGCCGCGCCTGCTGCCGCGGGTCATCCGTGTGCCGGAAGAGGTCGGTGGCCCGGGCGACAACTATGTGTTCCTGTCGTCGATGATCCACGCCCACGCCGATGACCTGTTCCAGGGCATGAAGGTCAAGGGCTGCTACCAGTTCCGCCTGACCCGTAACGCCGACCTGGCGCTGGATTCGGAAGAGGTCGACGACCTGGCCCGCGCCCTGCGCGGCGAACTGTTCTCGCGCCGCTACGGCGATGCCGTGCGCCTCGAGGTGGCCGACACCTGCCCGAAACACCTTTCCGACTACCTGCTCAAGCAGTTCAGCCTGAGCGAGAGCGAGCTGTATCAGGTCAACGGTCCGGTCAACCTGACCCGCCTGTTCAGCATCACTGGCCTCGACAGCCACCCGGAGCTGCAGTACACGCCGTTCACCCCGGCGATCCCCAAGCTGCTGCAGAACGCCGACAATATCTTCAGCGTGATCGGCAAGCAGGACGTGCTGCTGATGCACCCGTTCGAGTCGTTTACCCCGGTGATCGACCTGCTGCGCCAGGCCGCCAAGGACCCGCACGTACTCGCCGTGCGCCAGACCCTGTACCGCTCGGGCGCCAACTCGGAAATCGTCGACGCCTTGGTGGACGCGGCGCGTAACGGCAAGGAGGTCACTGCGGTGATCGAACTGCGCGCGCGCTTCGACGAAGAGTCCAACCTGCAGATGGCCAGCCGCCTGCAGGCCGCCGGCGCGGTGGTGATCTACGGCGTGGTCGGCTTCAAGACCCACGCCAAGATGATGCTGATCCTGCGCCGCGAGCAAGGCGAGATCGTTCGTTACGCGCACCTGGGCACCGGCAACTACCACGCCGGCAACGCCCGCCTGTACACCGACTATAGCCTGCTGACCTCTGACGACGCCCTCACCGAGGACGTCGGCAAGCTGTTCAGCCAGCTGATCGGCATGGGCAAGACCCTGCGCATGAAGAAGCTGTTGCACGCGCCCTTCACCCTGAAGAAGGGCATGCTCGACATGATCGCCCGGGAGACCCAGTTCGCCCTGGAAGGCAAGCCGGCGCACATCATCGCCAAGTTCAACTCGTTGACCGACGCGAAGATCATCAAGGCGCTGTACAAGGCCAGCCAGTCGGGCGTGCGCATCGACCTGGTGGTGCGCGGCATGTGCTGCTTGCGTCCGGGCATCCCGGGGGTATCGCACAACATCCATGTGCGCTCGATCATTGGCCGCTTCCTCGAGCACACCCGGGTGTTCTACTTCCTCAATGGCGGCGAGGAGCAGATCTACCTGTCCAGTGCCGACTGGATGGAGCGCAACCTCGACAAGCGCGTCGAGACCTGCTTCCCGGTGGAGGGCAAGAAGCTGCTGCTGCGGGTGAAGAAGGAGCTGGAGGGGTACCTGACCGACAACACCCAGGCCTGGACCCTGCAGCCGGACGGGCGCTACGTGCGCAGCACGCCGACCGGCAACCAGAACCCGCGCAGTGCCCAGTCGACGCTGCTGGAGCGGCTGAGCAATCCGGTGCTCAACGTACGCTAGTTGGATTGCTGGGGCCGCTTTGCGGCCCCATGGACTTTCAGCGCACGCTAAGCACGAAATTGACCCGCGCCAGCCACTCCGCCTCGTTGGCGAAGTCGGCCTGGGTCAGCTGGTTCTGCTCCAGCCAGCCGCCCGGGAAGACCACCTCCAGGCTGTTGTCGCCGGCTTGCAGCTCCACTTTGGGCATCGCCTGGGTGCCGCGGATATGGTGGAACAGAATGGCGAAGCGCAGCAGCACGCACAGGCGGATCAGCTTGACGCCTTCGTCGCCGAACTCGGCAAACTTGTCCTTGGGAATGTTGCGACGGTGGCCACGCACCAGCAGGGCCATCATCTGCTGGTCTTCGCGAGAAAAGCCCGACAGGTCGGAGTGCTCGATCAGGTAGGCACCGTGCTTGTGGTAGTGGTAGTGTGCAATATCCAGCCCGATTTCATGGATCTTCGCCGCCCATCCCAGCAGATCGCGCCAGTTGCCGTCCTCCAGATCCCACGCTGCGGCCACTTGGTCGAAGGCGTGCAGCGCCTTGCGCTCCACGCGCGCGGCCTGGCCCTGGTCGACGTGGTAGCGCTCCATCAGCGAATTCAGGGTGCGTTCACGCACGTCCTCGTGGTGATGGCGGCCCAGCAGGTCGAACAGCACGCCTTCGCGCAAGGCGCCGTCGCAGTGGTCCATGCGCTGCAGCTCGAGGGCGTCGAAGATCGCCTCGAGGATGGCCAGGCCCGCCGGGAAGATGGTCCGCCGATCGGGCTTGACCCCTTCGAAGTCGATCTTGTCGGTCTCGCCGAGCTTGAACAACTTGCGCTTGACTGCCGCCAGCCCCTCGGCGTTGACCTCGCCGCTGCCCTGCCCGATGGCCTTGATAGCCGCGGCGATGGCGCGGATGGTCCCGGACGAGCCGATGGCCTCGTCCCAAGTCAGGCGGTGCAGGGCGTTCTCGATGCTCATCAGCTCCAGGCGCGCGGCGGTGTAGGCCTGGGCGTAGCGCGCCGGAGTGATCTTGCCGTCGCGGAAGTAGCGCTGGGTGAAGCTCACGCAGCCCATCTGCAGGCTTTCGCGTAGCAGCGGCTCGAAACGCTGGCCGATGATGAACTCGGTGCTGCCGCCGCCGATGTCGGCGACCAGGCGCTTGCCGGGGGTATCGGCCAGGGTGTGGGACACGCCCAGGTAGATCAGGCGCGCCTCTTCGCGGCCGGAGATGACCTCGACCGGGTGGCCGAGGATGGCTTCGGCACGCAGGATGAATTCGTTGCGGTTGCGCGCTTCGCGCAGGGCGTTGGTGCCGACGATGCGCACCGAGCCCTGGGGCATGCCGTTGATCAGCTGGGCGAAGCGCTTGAGGCATTCCAGGCCGCGTTGCATGGCTTCTTCACTGAGCTTGCGCTCATCGTCGATGCCCGCGGCGAGCTGAACCTTTTCTCCAAGCCTTTCGAGGATGCGGATTTCCGTGTGATGGGCCTTGGCCACGACCATGTGGAAGCTGTTGGAGCCCAGGTCGATGGCGGCAATCAGAGACAGGTTCTTCGCGGAGGTTTGCGGCATGGTCTGGAGGTTCTCGGTCGTTAACCCGGCAATCGTGCCACGATCGCGAGTATACGCCAACGAGCGGCACGGCAAGGCTTGATGCATGGCAATGTCATAGTATTGTTATGACCGTGACATGACAGTTTCGATTCGTGGCGTCTTGCACAACTATAGTTAGACTCAATCGTCCGTGGCTTCCTGTCGCGCCTGGGTGCGGCTATGATGGGCAACGTTTTTTTGTGCTTACGACCTGGAGATATCCATGAGCAGCGATCTTATCAAACATGTCACCGACGCCAGCTTCGAAGCCGACGTACTCAAGGCTGAAGGCGCGGTGCTGGTCGACTACTGGGCTGAATGGTGCGGCCCATGCAAGATGATCGCTCCGGTACTGGACGACATCGCCGCTGAATACCAGGGCAAGGTGACCATCGCCAAGCTGAACATCGACGAAAACGCCGAGACCCCGGCCAAGCACGGCGTGCGTGGCATCCCGACGCTGATGCTGTTCAAGAACGGCAACGTCGAGGCGACCAAGGTCGGCGCGCTGTCCAAATCGCAGCTCAAGGCGTTCCTCGACGCCAGCCTGTGATGCGATGAAGCCCCGCAAATGCGGGGCTTTTCTTTATCTGCTGTAGGCATTTTCCGTGAGGGCCGGCGAGCCCCGCTATCGTGCCCATCCAGGCGGATAGCCCCGGAAATCGGTGGCCAAAACCACTAGACGTCGAAAAAAGCAAGTGTTACATTCGGCCTCGCACTGCTTCTCCAGTGCCCTCTGCACGCCGTCGCCGAAGCATCCCTAATTCGAATCAGTACGCGATCCTGTCGCCATCTAGCGGCGCGGCCTCATTAAGCCAACGCTTAATTTCTCCCTTCCTTACATGATTACGTCACTCCCCTTATGAACCTGACAGAACTCAAGCAAAAGCCGATTACCGATCTTTTGGAAATGGCCGAACAGATGGGCATCGAAAACATGGCCCGTTCGCGCAAACAGGACGTGATTTTCGCCCTGCTGAAAAAGCATGCGAAAAGCGGCGAAGAGATCTCGGGTGACGGCGTGCTGGAGATTCTCCAGGATGGTTTCGGTTTCCTGCGTTCGGCGGATGCCTCTTACCTGGCCGGCCCTGACGACATCTACGTTTCGCCCAGCCAGATCCGTCGCTTCAACCTGCGCACCGGCGACACCATCGTCGGCAAGATCCGTCCACCGAAGGAAGGCGAGCGTTACTTCGCGCTGCTGAAGGTCGATACCATCAACTTCGACCGTCCGGAGAACGCGAAGAACAAGATTCTCTTCGAAAACCTGACGCCGCTGTTCCCCAACAAGCGCCTGAAGATGGAAGCCGGCAACGGTTCCACCGAAGACCTCACCGGTCGCGTCATCGACCTGTGCGCCCCGATCGGCAAAGGCCAGCGCGGCCTGATCGTCGCCCCGCCGAAAGCGGGCAAGACCATCATGCTGCAGAACATCGCGGCCAACATCACCCGTAACAACCCCGAGTGCCACCTGATCGTCCTGCTGATCGACGAGCGCCCGGAAGAAGTGACCGAGATGCAGCGTACCGTGCGCGGCGAAGTGGTCGCCTCGACCTTCGACGAGCCGCCGACCCGCCACGTGCAGGTCGCCGAAATGGTCATCGAGAAGGCCAAGCGCCTGGTCGAGCACAAGAAGGACGTGGTCATCCTGCTCGATTCGATCACCCGTCTGGCCCGTGCCTACAACACCGTGATCCCGAGCTCCGGCAAGGTGCTGACCGGTGGTGTCGACGCCCACGCCCTGGAGAAGCCGAAGCGTTTCTTCGGTGCCGCGCGTAACATCGAGGAAGGTGGTTCGCTGACCATCATCGCCACCGCGCTGGTCGAGACCGGCTCGAAGATGGACGAAGTGATCTACGAAGAGTTCAAGGGTACCGGCAACATGGAGCTGCCCCTGGACCGTCGTATCGCCGAGAAGCGTGTGTTCCCGGCCATCAACATCAACAAGTCCGGTACCCGCCGCGAAGAGCTGCTGACCGCCGACGACGAACTGCAGCGCATGTGGATCCTGCGCAAGCTGCTGCACCCGATGGACGAGATCGCCGCCATCGAGTTCCTGGTCGACAAGCTCAAGCAGACCAAGACCAACGATGAGTTCTTCCTGTCGATGAAGCGCAAGTAAGCGTTTCAGGCTGGAACTGATTGGGGCTGCTCCGCAGCCCATCGCGACACAAGGCCGCTCCTACAGGATTACTCATTCGCCTGTAGGAGCGGCCTTGTGTCGCGATGGGGCGCGAAGCGGCCCCAGTTCATTTTTGCCCCCAAACAAGGCGTGAACGGCGCTACACTCTGCACCCCGACCGATACGCCCAACACGAGGCCCTTGCATGCAGTACCGCGATCTGCGCGACTTCATCCGTGGCCTGGAACAGCGCGGTGAACTCAAGCGCATCCAGGTTCCCATCTCCCCTGTACTGGAAATGACCGAAGTCTGCGACCGCACCCTGCGCGCCAAGGGCCCGGCGTTGCTGTTCGAAAAGCCCACCGGCTTCGACATCCCGGTGCTGGGCAACCTGTTCGGCACCCCCGAGCGGGTGGCCATGGGCATGGGCGCCGAATCGACCGAGGAACTGCGCGAGATCGGCAAGCTGCTGGCGTTCCTCAAGGAACCCGAGCCGCCGAAGGGCCTGAAGGACGCCTGGTCGAAACTGCCGATCTTCAAGAAGGTCGTGTCCATGGCGCCGAAGGTGGTCAAGGACGCGGTATGCCAGGAAATCGTGGTCGAAGGCGACGACGTCGACCTGGGCCAGTTGCCGATCCAGCACTGCTGGCCGGGCGACGTGGCGCCGCTGATCACCTGGGGCCTGACCGTCACCCGCGGGCCGAACAAGGACCGCCAGAACCTCGGGATCTACCGCCAGCAGGTGATCGGCCGCAACAAGGTGATCATGCGCTGGCTGAGCCACCGCGGCGGCGCGCTGGACTACCGCGAATGGTGCCAGAAGCATCCCGGCCAGCCATTCCCGGTGGCCGTGGCCCTGGGCGCGGACCCGGCGACCATCCTCGGCGCCGTGACGCCGGTTCCGGACACCCTTTCCGAATACGCCTTCGCCGGCCTGTTACGCGGCAACCGTACCGAGCTGGTCAAGTGCCGTGGCAACGACCTGCAGGTGCCGGCCACCGCCGAGATCATCCTCGAAGGGGTGATCCACCCCGGCGAGATGGCCCCGGAAGGCCCGTACGGCGACCACACCGGCTACTACAACGAAGTGGACAGCTTCCCGGTGTTCACCGTCGAGCGCATCACCCACCGGCAGAAACCGATCTACCACAGCACCTACACAGGCCGGCCGCCGGATGAGCCGGCGATTCTCGGCGTGGCGCTGAACGAAGTGTTCGTGCCGATCCTGCAGAAGCAGTTCCCCGAGATCACCGACTTCTACCTGCCGCCGGAAGGCTGCTCGTACCGCATGGCGGTGGTGACCATGAAGAAGCAGTATCCAGGCCACGCCAAGCGCGTCATGCTGGGTGTGTGGTCGTTCCTGCGACAGTTCATGTACACCAAGTTCGTTATCGTCACCGACGACGATATCAACGCCCGCGACTGGAACGATGTGATCTGGGCCATCACCACGCGCATGGACCCCAAGCGTGATACGGTGATGATCGACAACACCCCGATCGACTACCTCGACTTCGCGTCGCCGGTGTCGGGCCTGGGGTCGAAGATGGGCCTGGACGCCACGCACAAATGGCCGGGCGAGACTACACGCGAATGGGGCCGGGTCATCGTCAAGGACGAGGCCGTCACCCGCCGTATCGATGAGCTGTGGGACCAGTTGGGAATAGATTGATGCAGGTAACCTTGCAGCCTTCCGGGGCGGTGCTGGCGGTCGAACCGGGGGAAAGGATTCTGGATGCCGCGCGGCGCCTGGGCTACGACTGCCCAAGCAGCTGCCGCAACGGCAATTGCCATGTGTGTGCCGCGCTGCTGGTGGAAGGCCGTGTTCGCCAGGAAGGCCAAGTCCGCGATCACGGTGAACTGTTCACCTGCATCGCCGAGCCGCTGGAGGACTGCGTGTTGCTGTGGGATGGTGTGCTGGCCCTGGGCGAGCTGCCAGTGCGCAAGCTGGCCTGTACCGTGAGCGAATGCGTCGAGGTCGGTGGCGACGTCTGGCGCGTGCGCCTGCGCGCGCCTGCCGGCAAGCCGCCGCGCTATCACGCGGGGCAGTACCTGATGATCGAGCGCGAGGGCATGGACAAGGCGGCATTCTCCCTCGCCTCGGCGCCCCACGGTGGCCGAGACCTGGAGCTGCACGTGCTGGCCCGGGAAAGCAGTGCCGTGCAGTTGATCGAGCAGTTGCAGCGCACTGGTCTGGCGCGGATCGAGCTGCCGTTCGGCGACGCCCACCTGGCGGAGCTGCCCGATGGTCCGCTGGTGCTGATCGCCGCCGGTACCGGCATGGGCCAGATGCACAGCCTGGTCGAGCATTGCCGCGCCCAGGGCTTCAAGCATCCGGTGCACCTGTACTGGGGCGTGCGTCGGCCTGAAGACTTCTACAAGATCGAGCACTGGGACGAGTGGCAGCGCCTGCCCAACCTGTTCCTGCACAAGGTAGTCAGCGACCTGTGCGGCTGGGAAGGGCGCTGTGGCCTGCTGCACGAGGCGGTGTGCGAGGACATCGGCGACCTGAACCAGGTGCATGTCTATGCCAGCGGCTCGCCAAACATGGTCTATGCCACCCTCGATGCGTTGGTCGAGGCCGGCATGGATGCCCACCGCATGCGCGCCGACGTGTTCGCCTACGCGCCGCGTGGGTGAAACTAAACGGCACGCTGCAAGGGCGTGCCGGATTTAATAACCAAGTGTTTTCCATTTGATTATATGGCGGGGATTGTTACCGGCGCGGGTAATAAGTTTCGCTATACTCGGACTATTAGTTTCCGTTCAGCGGATGGTTAAATGAAATCCTGTTTTCGGGGTTGAGTGCAAAGTGCAATTTGCCTTACGTTAGGCGCATGGAAAATTGCAGGGCAAGCCCGCTCCCACGCTATCTTGGGGACTTGTAGCCCGCGATAGCATTCCTCAGGTACCGCGGCACCCGCACTTTGGTGGTTCACCGGAATTAATGGCGGCAGCTCATGTCGACACTTGAAAGTTCATCCTGGCAAGTAGCTTATCCGCCGTCGCTCGACTTCGGACAACAGTTAACCCGCGAACAACTGCAACGCTCGATGCAGGAAACCATGTCTCAGCACGACGGCGGCCCGGTCTGGCTGTTCGCCTATGGTTCGCTGATCTGGCGCCCCGAATGCAATTCGGTCGAGCGCCAGCGGGCGCGGGTACATGGCTACCATCGTGGCTTGTACCTGTGGTCCCACGAGCACCGAGGCACCCCGGAGTGCCCGGGCCTGGTATTCGGTCTGGACCGTGGCGGTTCCTGCAGCGGTTTCGCCTACCGCCTGGATGAAAGCAACCTCGATGATTCGCTGATGGCCCTGTGGCAACGGGAAATGCCGTTCCCGGCCTATCGCCCGCACTGGCTCAGCTGCCGCCTGGGCGATGGCAGCAAGGTCCAGGCCCTGGGCTTCGTGCTGGAACGACACCTGCCGTGCTACGCGGGCAACCTGCCGGACACCCTGCTCAGCCAGATACTTGCCAGCGCCAAGGGACGTTACGGCACGACGCGCGATTACGTGGAGCAGACCCTCAACGCCCTGCGCAGCCACCAGATGCCCGATCGCAACCTGGAAGCCCGCTTCAGGCGTTGCCACAACCTGCGCGAGGTGTGAGCCCCGCGCATCGGGCTCATTCCTGGCCGGCGGCGGTGCCGAGGAACTTGCGCAGGAACTGGCGGGTGCGCTCTTCCTTGGGATTGGCGAACAGTGCCTTGGCCTCGCCCTGCTCGACGATCACGCCCTTGTCGAAGAAGATCACCCGGTTGGCGACATCGCGGGCAAAGCTCATTTCGTGGGTGACGATGATCATGGTGCGCTTTTCCTCGGCCAGGCCGCGGATGGTCTCCAGCACCTCGCCCACCAGCTCCGGGTCGAGTGCCGAGGTGGGCTCGTCGAACAGGATCACTTCGGGCTCCATGGCCAGGGCGCGGGCGATGGCAACCCGCTGTTGCTGGCCGCCGGAAAGGCGGCGCGGGTAGGCGTCTTCCTTGCCCGCCAGGCCAACCTTGGCCAGCAGGCGCCTGGCCAGCTCGATGGCCTTGTCGCGGGGCGTCTTCTTGACGATCACCGGCCCTTCGATGACGTTCTCCAGGGCGGTGCGGTGGGGAAACAGGTTGAAGTTCTGGAACACGAATCCGGCCTGCTGGCGCAGGCGGCGGATCGCACCCTGCTGGCCGCCCAGCGGGCGATTGGCGTCGATGCTGATGTCGCCGATCTGGATACGCCCGGCATCGGGGGTTTCCAGCAGGTTCAGGCAACGCAGGAAAGTGGTCTTGCCCGAGCCGCTGGGGCCGATAATGGCGACCACCTCGCCGGGTTGCACGGTCAGGTCGATGCCGTTGAGCACGGTCTGGCCCTTGAACTGCTTGCTCAGGCCTTCTACTACGATCATCTCAGTGCTCCTGGTCGTGCTGGTTGACCCGCGCTTCCATGCGGTTCTGGAAGTGCGCCAGGATGCTGCAGAGGATCCAGTAGACCACCGCGACAGCCAGGTACATGGTGAAGACCTCGAAGGTCCGGGCGGTGATCAGCTGCGCCTGGCGGAACAGCTCGGGCACCTGGATGGTCGCCGCCAGGGCAGTGTCCTTGACCAGCGAGATGAAGCTGTTGCCCAGCGGCGGCAGGGCGGTGCGCAGGGCTTGCGGCAGGATTGCCCGGCGCATGGCCTGGGTGCGGGTCATGCCGATGCTGGCCGCCGCTTCCCACTGGCCACGGTCGATCGAAGAGATCGCCGCCCGGAGGATTTCGCAGATGTACGCCGCCATGTTCAGCGACAGGCCGATCAGCGACGCCGGGATCGGGTCGAGCTCGATGCCGATCTGCGGCAGGCCGAAGTAGATCACGAACAGCTGCACCAGCAGCGGCGTGCCGCGGAAGAAGGACACGTAGATACGGGCGAGCCAGTCCAGCGGCAGGATCTTCGACAGGCGCATCAGTGCCAGGGCGAAGCCCAGCACCAGGCCGAAGAACATGCCGCCGACACTGAGCAGCACGGTATAGCCCGCGCCCTTGAGCAGGAAGGGCGCGGAATCGACAACGAGTTGCAGGCTTTCAGCGATCATTTGGTGACATCGGCACCGAAGTATTTCTCGGACAGCTTGGCCAGCGTGCCGTCGGCCTTGAGCTTGTCGATGGCCTTGTTCAGCGCATCGAGCAGTTCAGTCTCGCCCTTGCGCAGGGCCACGCCCGATTCCAGCTTGGAGAATTTCTCGCCAGCCAGTGCGGTGGGTTTCTTGTCCTTGGCGGTTTTCTGCACGTACTCCAGCGCGGCCAGGCGGTCGATCAGGATAGCGTCGATGCGGCCATTGCGCAGGTCGGCGAACTTGGTCGGGTCGTCTTCATAGGTACGGACATCGGCTGTCGGCACGTCCTGTTTCACCCACTGCTCGTAGTTGGTGCCCAGGCCGACACCGACCTTCTTGCCAGCGAGGTCGGCGGCGGTCTTGATGTTCTTCTCGTTATCGCTGCCCTTGAGCACCAGGGCCTGGATGCCGGAAACGGTGTAGGGCTCGGAGAAGTCGTACTTCTTCTTGCGCTCTTCGGAGATGGTCACCTGGTTGATCACCACGTCCAGGCGCTTGGACTCCAGGGCGGCGAGGATGCCGTCCCACTTGGTCGGCTGGACCTTGGCCTTGACCCCCAGTTCCTTGGCCAGCAGCTCGGACAGTTCGACCTCGAAGCCGGTCAGCTTGCCGTTCTCGTCCTGGAAGCTGAACGGTGGGTAGGTGCCTTCCAGGCCGACGTTGATCACGCCCTTCTCCTGGATGGTCTTCAACTGCTCACCGGCAAAGGCCTGGCCGAGCAGGCCGGCGCCCAGCAGGAGCGCCAGGCTGGCGTTGAGAAGGGGTTTGGCGAATTTGGTCATGGCAGGCCCCGCGCTTGTTGTGGAAGTAGTGAGGTGGCGACTATAGAGGTGGGCTTCATAGGTCGGGAAATAATAAAAAATCAGGTTGTTATTCCCGTTTCTGCATTTTGCAGTCGCTTATGCCCGACTTAGCTCAGGATGGAATAAAGCGTTGTTTTTTCCAAGAGGCAGATTTGACGTATCGTGGCTTACACCCTCCCTGTAGGAGCGGCCTTGTGCCGCGAAAGGGCCGCTCCTACAGGGAGCGTAGGTATATCGAGAAAGCCGCCTGGCAGGAGAAACACCGTGAGCGAACAACCATCAACCGGGCACTGGCAACTGCAGGGCATCGTCAGTGGCCTGCGCAGCGCCCGTGAACAGTGGCGCAGCAGCAATGGCCGCAGCAGCGGCGAGCAGGGCGGGCGCGAGCTGCCGTCGCGCGAGGCGCTGCGCCAGATTCTCGAGCAACTGTGCGGCGCGCTGTTCCCCATGCGCCTGGGCCCGGTGGACCTGCGTGAAGAGAGCGAAGACTTCTACGTCGGCCACACCCTCGACGCCGCGCTCACTGCGTTGCTGACCCAGGCCCGCCTTGAGCTGCGCTACGCGGCGCGCCACGGCAAGACCGATGTGGTCGATGTCGATGGCCACGCCCTGCGCCTGATCCAGGACTTCGCCGCGGCCCTGCCGGCCCTGCGCGTGCTGCTGGACACCGACGTGCTCGCCGCCTACCACGGCGATCCGGCGGCGCGCAGCGTCGACGAGGTGCTGCTGTGCTACCCGGGCATCCTGGCGATCATCCACCACCGCCTGGCCCACCACCTGTACCGGGCCGGCCTGCCGCTGCTGGCGCGGATCAGCTCGGAGCTGGCGCACTCGGCCACGGGTATCGACATCCACCCCGGCGCGCAGATCGGCCCGAGCTTCTTCATCGACCACGGCACCGGCGTGGTGATCGGCGAGACCGCGATCATCGGCGAGCGGGTGCGTATCTACCAGGCCGTGACCCTGGGCGCCAAGCGTTTCCCCAGCGACGAGTCGGGCACCCTGCACAAGGGCCTGGCCCGCCACCCGATCGTCGAGGACGACGTGGTGATCTACGCGGGAGCGACCATTCTCGGAAGGATCACCATCGGCAAGGGCTCGACCATCGGCGGCAACGTGTGGCTGACCCGCAGCGTGCCGGCTGACAGCAACATTACCCAGGCTAACCTGCAGCTGGATTGCGAGGGCAAGAAAGCCCTCTAACTCAGGGGTTATGTCGCGTGGGAGCGGGCAAGCCCGTTCCCTAGTCGACCTATTCTGGAGCGGCATCGGGTCGCATTGAAATCCGATCCATGTTTAACTTGAACGCTTGTTCAACGAAAAACGCTGGTCCATTGCCGGTGTTCAAAAGGAGGAATCGCCTTTGCTGAACCCGTTCAATCCGAACCTCACGTCCTTCGACGAGGTGCCCGTTCAATGAGTGCACCGACCCCCGACCTTGCCCACGGCAAGATCCGCATGAACCCCCCCGTGTTCTACTTCGCGGCAAGCTTCATCCTCCTCTTCGGCCTGGTCGTCATCGCCCAGCCCCAGGCCGCCGGCGACTGGCTGCTGGCGGCGCAGAACTGGGCGGCCAACACCGTCGGCTGGTACTACATGCTGGCCATGACCCTGTACCTGGTCTTCGTGGTGGTCACCGCCTTGTCCGGCTACGGCAAGATCAAGCTTGGTGCTGACCACGACGAGCCCGAGTTCAGCTACCTGTCCTGGGCCGGCATGCTGTTCGCCGCCGGTATCAGCATCACCCTGTTCTTCTTCTGCGTTTCCGAGCCGCTGACCCACATGCTCCAGCCGCCGCAGGGCGAGGCCGGCACGGCCGAGGCCGGGCGTCAGGCGATGCAGATCCTGTTCCTGCACTGGGGCCTGCACGGCTGGGGCGTGTTCGCTTTCGTCGGCATGGCGCTGGCCTACTTCGCCTACCGGCACAACCTGCCGCTGGCCCTGCGTTCGGCGCTGTACCCGCTGATCGGCAAGCGCATCAACGGTCCGATCGGCTATGCGGTGGACGGCTTCGGCATCATCGCCACGGTGTTCGGCCTGGGCGCCGACATGGGCTTCGGCGTGTTGCACCTGAACGCCGGCCTCGACTACCTGTTCGGCATCAGCCACAGCCAGTGGGTGCAGGTGATCCTCATCACCTTGATGATGGGCGCGGCGGTGGCCGTGGCGGTCGCCGGGGTGGAGAAGGGCGTGCGGGTGATGAGCGACATCAACCTGTTCCTGGCCTGCGCACTGCTGCTGTTCGTGCTGTTCGCCGGGCCCACCCAGCACCTGTTCAACACCTTGATCCAGAACCTCGGTGACTACCTGGGCGCGTTGCCGCGCAAGAGCTTCGATGTGTACGCCTACGGCGAGCAGCGCGACTGGCTGGGCGGCTGGACGGTGTTCTACTGGGCCTGGTGGATTGCCTGGGCGCCGTTCGTGGGCCTGTTCATCGCCCGCATCTCCCGGGGCCGAACCATCCGCGAGTTCGTCTTCGGCGTGTTGCTGATCCCGCTGGGCTTCACCCTGGCGTGGATGTCGATCTTCGGCAACAGCGCCCTGGACCAGGTGATCAACCACGGCATGACCGCGCTGGGGCAGTCGGCCATCGACAACCCGTCGATGAGCCTGTACCTGTTGCTGGAAACCTACCCGTGGAGCAAGACGGTGATCGCCGTGACGGTGTTCATCAGCTTCGTGTTCTTCGTCACCTCGGCCGACTCCGGCACGGTGGTGCTGTCGACGCTGTCGGCCAAGGGCGGCGGCGCCGACGAGGACGGCCCGAACTGGCTGCGCATCTTCTGGGGCGCGATGACCGCGCTGATCACCAGCGGGCTGCTGTTCGCCGGCAGCATCGATTCGCTGAAGTCGGCGGTGGTGCTGACCTCGCTGCCGTTCTCGCTGATCCTGCTGTGCATGATGTGGGGGCTGCACAAGGCCTTCTACCTGGAAAGCCAGCGGCAGATCGCGCAGATGCACTCGTTGGCGCCCTTCGCCCAGTCCCGGCGCGGGCGTGGCGGCTGGCGCCAGCGTCTTAGCCAGGCTGTGCACTTCCCGTCGCGGGACGAGGTGTATCGCTTCATGGACGACGTGGTGCGTCCGGCGATCGCCGAGGTGCGCGAGGTGTTCGAGCAGAAGGGACTGGTGCTGATCACCCAGGATGACCCGAGCCACGACAACGTCAGCCTGAAGATCGGTCATGGCGAGGAGCAGCCGTTCATCTACCAGGTGCAAATGCGCGGGTACTTCACGCCGTCGTTCGCGTTGGGTGGGCTGGGGACGCAGGAGTTGAAGAATCGCCGCTACTACAGGGCCGAGGTGCACTTGAGCGAAGGCAGCCAGAACTACGACCTGGTGGGCTACAGCAAGGAGCAGATCATCAACGACATCCTCGACCAGTACGAGCGGCATATGCAGTACCTGCATCTGGTCAGGTAGATCGCTCGGGCCGCGTTGCGGCCCTTTCGCTGGCTCCCACAGGGTTGTTGCAAAACCTGTGGGCGCTGGCTTGCCAGCGAAAGGAGGCCAAAGGCCTCCCCGGATCTTTCAGAAAGGCGCATCCCCCAGGATGGTCGCCCGATGCATCACCCGCCGGCTGGGGCGGTAGTCATCCACCGCAAAGTGCTGCGTGACGCGGTTGTCCCAGAACGCCACGTCGTTTTCCTGCCAACGCCAGCGAATGCTGAACTCCGGCCGCGTCGCATGGGCGAACAGCAGCTTGAGCAGCGCCTCGCTCTCCTGCTCGTTCAGCTCGTTGATCCGCGTGGTGAAGCCTTCGTTGACGAACAGCGCCTTGCGGCCGCTGACCGGATGGGTGCGCACCACCGGGTGCGACAGCGGCGGGTTGTTACGCCGGGTCGCCTCCCAGCGTGCCAGGTCCTCGGGCGTGGTGCCGAAGCGCTCCAGCGGGAACGACTTGGTGAAATCGTGGGTGGCGGTCAGGCCGTCGAGCATCGTGCGCAGCGGCGCCGACAGCGCCTCGAAAGCGGCGATGCCGCTGGCCCACAGGGTGTCGCCGCCAAAGGCCGGCAGTTGCTTGGCGCTGAGCACCGCGCCCAGTGCGGGGGTCGGCAGGAAGGTTACGTCGGTGTGCCACACGGCGTTGTCGCGCACATCGGTGACTGCGGTGTCGAGAATCAGTACCTGCGGCGTCTGCGGCACATTGGGGTAGATCGGGTGGATGTGCAGGTCGCCGAAGCGGGCGGCGAAGCGGGCCTGCTGTTCGGGGGTGATCGGCTGGTCGCGGAAGAACAGCACCTGGTGTTCGAGCAGCGCCTGCTCGATGGCGTCACGCTGTTCGGGGGTGATATCGCGGCTGATGTCCACGCCGCTGATCTGCGCGCCAAGGGCTGGGCTCAAGGGGGTAACGGTCAGGCTCATGTCTTTTCTCGTTCCAGGTGCCGGGTTGCCGGCGTGGTCATTTGGTCAATGGCTCTGGCCATGCCAGGGCACCAGCTTGCGCTGCAGGGCGCGCAGGCCCATCTCCAGGGCGAAGGCGATCAGGGCGATCAGCAGGATCCCCAGCACCACCACGTCGGTGACCAGGAACTGCGCCGCCGACTGCACCATGAAGCCCAGGCCGCTGGTGGCGGCGATCAGCTCGGCGGCGACCAGGGTCGACCAGCCCACGCCGAGGCCGATGCGGATGCCGGTGAGGATGTCGGGCAGGGCGCTGGGCAGGATCACATGGCGGATCAGTTGCGCCCGGGTGGCCCCCAGCGACTGCGCGGCGCGCAGCTTGGCCGGGTCGACGGTGCGCACGCCGGTGGCGGTGGCGATGGCGATCGGGGCGAAGATCGCCAGGTAGATCAGCAGCACCTTCGACAGCTCGCCAATGCCGCACCAGATGACGATCAGCGGCAGGTAGGCCAGCGGCGGGATCGGCCGGTAGAATTCGATCAGTGGGTCGAGGATGCCGCGGGCCACGCGGTTGTAGCCGATGGCCAGGCCGACAGGGATGGCGGTCAGGGTCGCCGCCACCAGCGCCAGGCCGATACGGCCCAGGCTTGCGCCCAGGTGCTGCCACAGGCTGGCGTCCATGTAGCCCTGGGTGAGCAGCGTCCAGCCCTTGGCCAGGATGTCGGCGGGCGAGGGCAGGAACAGCGGTTCGATCCAGCCGGCCGCGGTCACCAGCCACCACCCCAGCAACAGGGTGGCCAGGGTGAGGGTGCTGATCCAGCGGGTCGACAAGGGCTTGCGGGGCTTCACCACAGGAGGTGTGCGTTGTGCCTGCTTGGTGGTGGCCGGCAATTCGATGCTGCTCATGCGGACTCCTGACGTTGCGAGAATACCCGCGCCAGCACGTGCTCGCGGGTTTCGATGAAACGGGGATCGGACTTGATCGCCCTGGCCGACTCGCCAGCGGCGTAGCGCTGGCCGAAGTCCAGTTGCAGACGTTCGACGACGCGCCCCGGATTGGGCGCCAGCAGCACCAGTTCGGTGGCGAGGAACACCGCCTCTTCGATGTCGTGGGTGATCAGGAACACCGGCTTGGCGGTGCGCTGCCAGACTTGCAGCAGCAGCTCCTGCATCTGTTCGCGGGTAAAGGCATCGAGGGCACCGAACGGCTCGTCCATCAACAGCACCCGTGGGTCGGCGGCCAGCGCCCGGGCCAGGCCTACGCGCTGCTTCTGCCCGCCGGACAATTGCCAGATACGCCGCTCTCCGAAGCCGGCCAGGTCGACCAGCGCCAGCATCTCGCGGGCCTTGGCTTCACGCTGGGCACGGGGCACGCCGGCCAGCTCGAGGCCGAAGGCGACGTTGCCGAGCACGTCCTGCCAGGGCAGCAGGGCATCGTCCTGGAACACCACGCCACGTTCGGCGCCCGGACCTTGCACCGGCGCGCCGTCGAGGCTGATGCGCCCGCCGCTGGGGGCGACGAAGCCGGCGATCAGGTTGAGCAACGAGGTCTTGCCGCTGCCGGACGGCCCGAGGGCCACCAGCAGCTGGCGGGGGCCCAGGCTCAGGTTGATGTCGGCCAGCACCGGGGTAGCGGCGCCGGGGTACTGTGCGCTGATGCGCTCCAGTTCGAGCAAGGCCATGACGGGCTCCGGGTCAGTTGGGCAGGTATTGGGCGCTGACGTAAGGCGAGTAGTCGGGCAGCACGGCGTCGACCTTGCCTTGTTGCTTGAGGAAGGTGGCGGTGTCGGTCAGCGCCTGGGTGGTCGGCGCGCCCAGTGCGCTGGCCTGGTCGGCGGCCAGCGGGTAGACGTTGCCCTGCAGCAGCACCGGGATATCGGCGGGCTTGGCGCCGGACAGCTTGACCAGCTTGGCGACGTTGTCCTTGTCGGCCAGCCAGGCTTTGGGGTCCATGCGGTAGTCGGCGTAGGCGTCGAGGGTGACCTTGGCGAACGACTTGACGATCTCCGGGTGCTTGGCGGCGAAGTCCTTGCGCACGATCCAGGCATCGAAGGTCGGCGCGCCTTTCTCGGCCAGCTCGCCCGAGGTGATCAGCACCTTGCCGTTCTCCTTGGCTACGCCCAGGGCCGGGTCCCAGACGTAGGTGGCGTCGATGTCGCCGCGCTTCCAGGCGGCGATGATCGCCGGCGGGGCGAGGTTGAGGATCTGCACTTTCGACGGGTCGATGTTCCAGCTCTTGAGCGCGGCCAGCAGGCTGTAGTGGCCGGTGGAAACGAACGGCACGGCGACTTTCTTGCCCACCAGGTCCTGCGGAGTCTTGATGCTGTCGCGGGCGACCAGGGCCTCGCCGGCACCGATCTGGGTGGCGATCAGGAAGGTCTCGACCGGCAGCTTGCGGGTGGCGGCGGCGGCCAGCGGGCTGGAGCCGAGGTAGCCGATCTGCACGTCGCCCGAGGCGACGGCGGTGATCACGTCGGCGCCATTGTCGAACTTGCGCCAGTCGATGCTGGCCTTGCTGTCCTTTTCATAGGTGCCATCGACCTGGGCCACCTTGGCCGGGTCGACGGTGGTCTGGTAGGCGACGGTCAGGTCGGCGGCCTGGGCCAGCCAGGTGGCGCTGGCGAGGGTCAGGGCGGCGAACAGGCGCAGCGGAGCGTGCGGGATCATGATTGAACCTCTCGTCAGGCATTCTGGGATGGATGGCGAGAAGACTAAATGATCTAAGAAATAGTAAATAAATAACTTTTTAGAATTAGCTTAAAAGCCAAACGCTCTGAACCTGCACGGGATGCAGGCTCGTCGTGATCCCTGGCTCGGTTCGTTTCGACAGGACGGTGCGAAGCTGGCGCAATCGCTGAAGACAGCTAGTCTTGATCGATTCCTGAGGGGGGACTGCTGGTCGAAAGCTCGGCAAACGTTTGCACATAACCTAAAGGTATGATTGACGGCGTCGATACAACGTTTCGTAGGAATGGTTCCGATGTTATTCCGTAAAAATCTTACAGATTCATAAAACGGTCATTTTGGATTTATAGGATTGTCATTATCCTGTAGCGCAGGTCAGCGGGTTAGACCAAAGTCGCAGATCGACCGTTAGCGATTGACTTGGCGGTCACGCATTGGTGCTAAATCGCCAATCCGGGCGAGTGGGGCAGCAGATCCCGCCGCTTGAGACGCACAAAAATTAGAACGTAGAGGAGCAAAACATGTACAAGTCCAGCCTGGCCCTGGCCGTGGCACTGGGGGTTCTCGCCCAACAAGCAGGCGCTGCCGGTTTCATCGAGGACAGCAAGCTGTCCCTGAGCTCGCGCACCATGTACTTCAACGACGACAACCGTGAAGTCAATCTGCGTCCGGATCAACGCGGCCGTGGTGGCGACAACCGCGAAGTCGGCCAAGGCTTCAAACTGGACTACCTGTCCGGCTTTACCGAAGGCACCGTAGGCTTCGGCGTCGATGTTCAGGCCTTGTGGGGTATTCATCTCGACGGCGGTCGTGGTCGTCACCCGGATAGCAGCACCTTCCTACCGAGCGACACCAACGGTTCCTCGGTGAGCCAATGGGCGCGTATCGGCGGTAATGCCAAGGCACGTTTCTCCAAGACTGAGGCGCACTTCGGTAGCGCATTGGCGCCAAACCTGCCGATTCTGGTCGCCAACGACGGCCGCCTGCTGCCACAGACCTTCGAAGGTGGCACCATCACTTCGAAGGAAATTGACAACCTGACCATCAATGCCGGTCAGTTGACCCATGCCATGGGGCGTGCTTCCAGCAACCGTACCGGCCTGTCGGTAAACGGTGCTTCGGCTGACAGCAACAAGTTCCGTTACGGTGGTCTGGACTACAAGGTCACTCCTGACCTGACACTTCAGTACTACTACTCGAACCTGGAAGACTTCTACAAGCAGCACTTCCTGGGTGCTACACACGTCTTCAAGATCGCTGACGACCAGTCGTTCAAGACCGACCTGCGCTACTTCGACAGCAGCAGCGATGGGAAGAATGGCCATGGTGGCGGCTACAACTTCAATAACAACGGTGGCTATGCCAAGCACAGCGGCGAAGTTGACAACAAAACCTGGTCGGCGATGTTCACCTACACCCTAGGCGGGCACGCTCTGATGCTTGGCCACCAGCAGGTCAGCGATGATGGTGGTTTCGTCTGGTTGAACCAAGGTGGTGTGGTAGATGGCAACGGTCGTCCTGAAGGTGCTGGTGGTGCCAGCTTCTATCTGTTCACCGATAGCATGATCAACCAGTTCGCACGTGCTGGTACCAACACCACCTTCGGTCAGTACAGCTACGACTTTGCGCGCGTTGGCGTGCCGGGCCTGAAGGCGTCCATCGCCTACCTGCGCGGCGATGACATCCGTAACGTTTCGGGCAATGGCACCTACCACGAGTGGGAGCGTGACGCCCGGGTCGACTACGTCATTCAGGAAGGTACGCTCAAGGGGCTGGGCGCCAGCCTGCGTCATGGTATCTACCGCGGCGAGGGTGAAGCTCCGGTCGACAAGGATCAGACCCGTCTGATCTTCAACTACACTTACAGCTTCATGTAAGCCGTAGCTGCAAAGAAGAAGCCTCGCTTGGTGCGAGGCTTTTTTGTGTCTGCGAATCCGTATGCTTAATAGTTATAAATAAATCAATATTTATTCTTTTTGTTTTTATTCGGAAGCAGGCACATTGAACCCACAAGGCCAGACACAGCACAGGAGCCGCTTCCATGAGCCTCAAACTCGGCGATATCGCCCCCGATTTCGAACAGGATTCCAGCGCCGGCAAGATCCGCTTCCACGAATGGCTGGGCGACAGCTGGGGCGTGCTGTTCTCCCACCCTGCCGACTTCACCCCGGTGTGCACCACCGAGCTGGGCCTGACTGCCAAGCTCAAGGAGGACTTCGCCAAGCGTGGCGTGAAAGCCATTGCCCTGTCGGTGGATCCGGTCGACTCGCACCACAAGTGGATCGATGACATCAACGAGACCCAGAGCACCGTGGTCAACTTCCCGATCATCGCCGACGCCGACCGCAAGGTCTCCGACCTGTACGACCTGATCCACCCCAACGCCAGCGACACCCTGACGGTGCGCTCGCTGTTCGTCATCGATCCGAACAAGAAGGTGCGCCTGACCATCACCTATCCGGCCAGTACCGGGCGCAACTTCAACGAGATCCTGCGGGTGATCGACTCGTTGCAACTGACCGACAACTACAAGGTCGCCACCCCAGGCAACTGGCAGGACGGCGACGAGGTAGTGATCGTGCCTTCGCTCAAGGACGAGGACGAAATCAAACGCCGCTTCCCGAAAGGGTACCGGGCGGTGAAACCCTATCTGCGACTGACCCCGCAACCGAATCGATGAGGTATTGCTCGTTGCATTGCTCTTAGCCAAGCAGGGATCTTCGGGCCGTTTCGACGGCCCTTTTTTATGTCTGGCAGAAAGGCAGGTATTGCCAACTTGAGCCTTGCGCGCTCCCACAGGGGGATAGTTGCCTGCGCGACAGCGTAGCCCGAAGGGCTGGGTGATCTCTTACAGAGATAAGAATTAATATCTATTTATGGAATAAACAAATGCAAAAATATGATTTATAGATATATGTGACGAACTGTTAATGTCACTTCCATCCAGCGGGGATAACCCCTCGCGGCCCTGCAATCGAATCGAAGGAAGCGCTTTCAATGCTGGTTGTTTCTGTCGGTGGTAGCCCCAGTCTTCGTTCACGCTCCGGCGTGCTGCTAGAACGCTCGCGCGACTGGCTGCAGGAGCGCGGCGTCGAGGTGGTGACCTTCCAGGTGCGGGAATTCCCCGCCGAGGACCTGCTCCACGCGCGCTTCGACAGCCCGCAGGTGCGTCACTTCAACGAACTGGTGGCCCAGGCCGATGGCCTGGTGGTCGCCACGCCGGTGTACAAGGCATCGTTCGCCGGTGCCCTGAAGACCTTGCTCGACCTGCTGCCTGAGCGTGCCCTGGAACACAAGGTGGTCCTGCCGATCGCCACCGGCGGCAGCATCGCCCACATGCTGGCCGTGGACTACGCCCTCAAGCCGGTGCTGTCGGCGCTCAAGGCGCAGGAGACCCTGCAGGGGATCTTCGCCGACGACAGCCAGGTCGCCTACGGCGAAGGCACCCGGCCCGCGCAACTGGCCGCTGCCCTGGAACAGCGCCTGCAGGATTCGCTGGAAACGTTCCACAGCGCCCTGGCGCGCCGGCCTCGGCCGGTGGTGCCGGGCGAGCTCAACGAACGCCTGATCAGTGCCCGTTGGAGCATCTGATTCCTCGCTATACCGCTTGACCGTTGTTCCCACCTTACTCGCCCGTCAACGAGGCAAGCAGGTGCTACCCGAACCCACTCGCACAGGAGAGCGCCATGCGCACAATCTTCTTGCGTCGCGGTCTGGTCGCCCTGTTTGCGGCGGCTGTGTCCTTCGGCGCCATCACTCAAGCCCAGGCCGAGAGCCTGCGCATCGGTTACCAGAAGTACGGCACCCTGGTGCTGCTCAAGGCCAAGGGCTCGCTGGAAAAGCGCCTGAAGGAACAGGGCATCGACGTGCAATGGACCGAGTTCCCCGGCGGCCCGCAACTGCTCGAAGGCCTCAACGTCGGTTCCATCGACTTCGGCGTGACCGGCGAAACACCGCCAGTGTTCGCCCAGGCCGCGGGTGCCGACCTGCTGTACGTCGCCTATGAGCCGCCAGCCCCGCACAGCGAGGCGATCCTGGTGCCGAAGGGATCGACGATCCAGTCGGTGAAGGAACTCAAGGGCAAGAAAGTCGCCCTCAACAAGGGCTCCAACGTGCACTACCTGCTGGTGCGCGCCCTGGAAGACGCCGGCCTCAAGTACACCGATATCCAGCCCGTCTACCTGCCACCGGCCGATGCCCGCGCCGCCTTCGAGCGCGGCAGCGTCGACGCCTGGGTGATCTGGGACCCGTACCAGGCCGCCGCCGAGCAGCAGCTGCAGGCACGCACGCTGCGTGACGGCAAGGACCTGGTCGACAACCACCAGTTCTACCTGGCCACCCGCAGCTATGCCACCCAGCATCCGGCGGTGATCAACACTCTGGTCGAGGAAGTACGCGCCGTGGGCGAATGGTCCCAGGCCAACCCGCAGCAGGTCACCGACCAGGTCGCGCCGCTGCTCGGCCTGCCCGCCGACATCACCCTGACCTCGGTGAAACGCCAGGGCTACGGCGCCGCGCCGCTGACCCCGGAAGTGATCGCCGCGCAGCAGAAGATCGCCGACACCTTCCAGGCCCTGAAGCTGATTCCCAAACCCTTGAGCATCAAGGACGTGATCTGGACACCCCCGGCCAAGGTCGCCAGCGCGCCTTGAACGATTCGCCTGCGCCGGGGCGTCGCCCCGGCATGAGCCACCCTTGAGGAGACAACTCCAATGAGCCTTAACATCTTCTGGTTCCTCCCTACCCACGGTGACGGCAAGTACCTGGGCACCAGCGAGGGCGCCCGCGCCGTCGACCACGGCTACCTGAGCCAGATCGCCCAGGCCGCCGACCGCCTGGGCTTCGGCGGCGTGCTGATCCCCACCGGACGTTCCTGCGAGGACTCCTGGCTGGTGGCGGCCTCGCTGATTCCGCTGACCGAGCGCCTGAAGTTCCTGGTGGCCCTGCGCCCGGGGATCATTTCGCCTACCGTGGCCGCGCGCCAGGCCGCCACCCTGGATCGCCTGTCCAACGGCCGTGCGCTGTTCAACCTGGTGACCGGCGGTGATCCGGACGAACTGGCCGGCGACGGCCTGCACCTGAACCACCAGGAGCGCTACGAGGCGTCGGTGGAATTCACCCGCATCTGGCGCAAGGTGCTTGAGGGCGAAACGGTCGACTACGACGGCAAGCATATCCAGGTGAAGGGCGCCAAGCTGCTCTACCCGCCGATCCAGCAACCGCGTCCGCCGCTGTACTTCGGTGGTTCCTCCGAGGCCGCCCAGGACCTGGCCGCCGAGCAGGTCGAGCTGTACCTGACCTGGGGCGAGCCGCCGGCGGCCGTTGCCGAGAAGATCGCCCAGGTGCGTGAGAAGGCTGCGGCCCAAGGCCGTGAAGTGCGCTTTGGCATCCGCCTGCACGTGATCGTGCGGGAAACCAATGAAGAGGCCTGGGCCGCCGCCGACAAGCTGATCTCGCACCTGGACGACGACACCATCGCTCGCGCCCAGGCATCGCTTGCGCGCTTCGACTCGGTCGGCCAGCAGCGCATGGCCGCGTTGCACGGCGGCAAGCGCGACAAGCTGGAAGTGGCGCCGAACCTGTGGGCCGGTGTCGGCCTGGTGCGTGGCGGTGCCGGCACCGCGCTGGTGGGCGATGGCCCGACCGTCGCCGCGCGGGTCAAGGAATACGCCGATCTTGGCATCGACACCTTCATCTTCTCCGGTTATCCACACCTTGAGGAGTCGTACCGGGTCGCCGAGCTGCTGTTCCCGTACCTGGACGTGCAGCGCCCGGAGCAGCCGAAGACAGGTGGCTACGTGAGCCCGTTCGGTGAAATGGTCGCCAACGACATCCTGCCCAAGTCCGTGTCGCAGAGCTGAGGACCGGGGTCATGAGTCGTGCATCCACCACCACCTGGTCCAAACGCCTGGCGCCCTGGGCCCTGCCGATCCTGCTGCTGGCGGTATGGCAGCTGGCGGTCAGCGCGGGCTGGCTGTCGACCCGCATCCTGCCGGCGCCGAGCGCGGTGGTCAGTGCCGGTGTCGAGCTGGTGCGTAGCGGCCAGATCTGGACCCACCTGGCCATCAGCGGCTGGCGTGCCGGCCTGGGCTTCTTGATCGGCGGCAGCCTCGGCCTGTTGCTGGGCTTCATCACCGGCTTGTCGAACTGGGGCGAGCGCCTGCTCGACAGCTCGGTGCAGATGATCCGCAACGTGCCGCACCTGGCGCTGATCCCGCTGGTGATCCTGTGGTTCGGCATCGACGAGTCGGCAAAGATCTTCCTGGTGGCGCTGGGGACGTTGTTCCCCATCTACCTGAACACCTACCACGGGATCCGCAATGTCGATCCGGCACTGGTGGAGATGGCGCGCAGCTACGGGCTGTCGGGCTTCGCGCTGTTCCGCCAGGTGATCCTCCCGGGGGCGCTGCCCTCGATCCTGGTCGGCGTGCGCTTCGCCCTGGGCTTCATGTGGCTGACGCTGATCGTCGCCGAGACCATCTCGGCCAACGCCGGCATCGGCTACCTGGCGATGAACGCCCGCGAGTTCCTGCAGACCGATGTGGTGGTGCTGGCCATCGTCCTGTACGCGGTGCTCGGCAAGCTGGCCGACCTGGCTGCCCGGGGCCTGGAGCGGGTGTGGCTGCGCTGGCACCCGGCGTACCAGCTGGCGAAGAAGGAGGGCGCATGATGACCGTGCTCAAGGAACAGCCGCCACGCCTGCTGCGTGGCATCCCCCTGGCGGCCCGCGATCTGCGTCGCACCTTTGGCCAGCGTGAAGTGCTGCGCGGCATCGACCTGCACATTCCGGCCGGCCAGTTCGTCGCCATCGTCGGTCGCAGTGGCTGCGGCAAGAGCACCATGCTGCGCCTGCTGGCCGGGCTCGACCAACCCAGCGCCGGCCAGCTGCTGGCGGGGGCCGCGCCGCTGGCCGAGGCCCGCGAGGATACCCGCCTGATGTTCCAGGACGCGCGCCTGCTGCCCTGGAAGAAGGTGATCGACAACGTGGGCCTGGGCTTGTCCGGCAACTGGCGGCCCCGTGCCCTGGAGGCATTGGAGGCGGTCGGCCTGGTCGACCGCGCCAACGACTGGCCGGCGGCGTTGTCCGGCGGCCAGAAACAGCGGGTGGCCCTGGCCCGGGTGCTCATTCACCAGCCGCGCCTGCTGCTGCTGGACGAGCCATTGGGCGCGCTGGATGCCCTGACCCGCATCGAAATGCAGCAATTGATCGAGCGCCTGTGGCGCCAGCACGGTTTCACCGTGCTGCTGGTCACCCACGACGTCAGCGAAGCCGTCGCCGTGGCCGACCGGGTGATCCTGATCGAAGACGGCGCCGTCGGCCTGGACCTGGTCGTCGACCTGCCCCGGCCACGGGTGCGGGGTTCGCACCGCCTGGCGGCGCTGGAAAGCGAAGTGCTCAACCGTGTTCTGTCCGCCCCGGGCACCCCGCCCGATCCGGAACCTGTAGCCCCCTTGCCCACACAGTTGCGTTGGGCCCACTGAATCCTCGAAGCCGCAAAAGGAATGACGCCATGACCATCAAAGCCATCAACGTTCGCAACCAATTCAAAGGCACCGTGAAGGAAATCCTCGAAGGCCCGGTACTGTCGGAAATCGACGTGCAGACCGCCTCCGGTATCGTCACTTCGGTGATCACCACCCGCTCCGTGAAGGAGCTGGAGCTGCAGGTGGGCAGTGAAGTGATCGCCTTCGTAAAATCGACCGAGGTGTCCATCGCCAAGCTCTGAAGTCTTGCATGGTCCGTGTAGGAGCGGCGTCGCGAAAGGGGCGCGGAGCGGCCCCAGGTTTTGAGCCACCATCAAAATTGCCGGGGCTGCTGCGCAGCCCTTTCGCGACGCAAGGCCGCTCCTACAGGATTCTTGCAGGGCTCAGGATCAGCGCTTGGCCAGAAAGGGCGGCAGATACAGCCCCAGATACGCCTCGAACACCCGCATCCCCTCTTCCGCCATGCGCGGCGTGATCGCTTCATGCAACTGCATCGAGCGGGCATACACCCGGTCGCTCAGCTCCATCGCCAACGCGAACACATCCACATCCCGAGGCATCGCCGGCAGCTGGAAATGCCGGTCGAACAGCCTGTGCATCAGCTCGCCCAGCTCCAGGTCGTGCTGACGGTCGGCCTGCACCACTTCGCTCAGCCCATGCTGGGCAAGGATCAGCTGCCGCGCCGCGGCATCGTCTTTGTAGATGTCGAGCATGCGCTGCTCGATCAGCCGCGACAGTTGCGGCCAGGTACTGAACGCTGCGCTGTCGATGGGCGCGCTCAGGGCCTCGCGAAAAGCCCGGTGCACGTCGGCAGTCAGCGCCTCCAGCAAGGCCGGCACACTGGCGAAGAAGTGATACACCGACGACGGCGGAATCTGCGCCCGTTCGGCCACGCTGTAGATCGACAGCGCCGCCACCCCTTGCCCGGCCAGCAGCTCGCGGGCCGCGGCCAGGATCGCTTCGATCCTGGCCTGGCTGCTGGCGCGGGGCTTGCGCGGGGCGGCGGGGCGGGTCATCAGTTGCTGATCGCCAGGATACTGGCCTGGTAGGCGCCGACGAACAGGTCGAAGTCACCCACCTCCTGCTGCTCCAGGCGCGACTGCTCGGTCAGGGACTCACGGGCGAGGGTTTCGAAGGCCTGCTGGCGCTCGGCGGGCAGCGGCTGCTCGCGGAAGCTCTCGGCGTGCAGCCGGCTCTGGCGCAGGGAGAACTGGACGAAGCTCTCGTCGTGCTCGGTCATGCGCGCCAACACCTGGGCCGATGGCGTCAGCTCGGGGTCGTCGACCTTGGCCTGCTGCGCTTCCAGGGCCTTGGCGTGTGCGTTGCCACCCTGGGCGCGGTCGAGCAGCCCGGCCAGCTGGCCGATGCGTTCGATCAGTTCGCTTGCCCATGCCTTCAGCGTGACCGGCTGGCCGTCACGGCGCAGCTCCAGGCCAGGGCGCCGGCCCTCCTTGACCACGGTGAGGAAGTTGCTGGTGCACTGGCCGCACTCGCCGTTGTCCAGCTGAGGGCTTTCTTCCAGGGCGCAGAACAGCAGGAAGGCGTCGAGGAAGCGTGCTTCGGTCAGGTCGATACCCACCGGCAGGAACGGGTTGATGTCCAGGCAGCGCACTTCCACATACTGCACGCCGCGGGAGGTCAGGGCCTGGATCGGCCGCTCGCCGGTGTAGGTGACGCGCTTGGGACGGATGTTCGAGTAGTACTCGTTCTCGATCTGCAGGATGTTGGTGTTCAGCTGTACCCACTCGCCATCCTTGTGGGTGCCAACCTCGACGTAGGGCGGGTAGGGCGTGCCGACGGCCTTGCGCAGGCTGTCGGTGTAGCTGGCCAGGTTGTTGTAGCAGGGCGTCAGGCCCGCCTGGGCGTTGCTCTGGTAGCCCAGGTCGCTCATGCGCAGGCTGGTGGCGTAGGGCAGGTAGAGGGTCTCGGCATCCAGCTCTTCGAGTTGGTGCGGGCGGCCACGCAGGAAGCCTTTGTCCAGGGCAGGGGAGGCGCCGAACAGGTACATCAGCAGCCAGCTGTAGCGGCGGAAGTTGCGGATCAGCGCGATATAGGCCGAGGACTGGTAGTCGCGGTCGTCCTGCTCGCCGCCTTCGGCATCGCGCAGCAACGGCCACAGCGCCTCGGGCAGGGAGAAGTTGTAGTGGATGCCGGCGATGCACTGCATGGTGCGGCCGTAACGCAGGGCCAGGCCCTTGCGATAGACGTGCTTGAGCTTGCCGATGTTCGAGCTGCCGTATTCGGCGATCGGGATGTCTTCCTCGGCCGGCAACGCGCAGGGCATCGACGGGCTCCACAGGTATTCGTCGCCCAGCTTGGTGTAGACGAAGCGGTGGATCTGGTCGAGGCTCTCGAGCACCTTGGCAGGGTCCGCCAGGGCCGGGGTGATGAATTCCAGCAGCGACTCGGAATAGTCGGTGGTGATCTGCTCGTTGGTCAGCGCCGAACCCAGTGCCTCGGGGTGCGGGGTCTGGGCCAGGCGACCGTCGTTGGTCACGCGCAGGCATTCGCGCTCAATGCCGTGCAGGCACTGCTTGAGCAGGTCGATATTGTCGCCGAGCAGGCTCAGGCGGCGGTTGAGGAGGTCGCTCAAGATGGATTCCTTCACGCGTCAGTCGCCCCAATATGGGGGTAGGGATGACGGTCTACAAGGGTAGTTGGGAAAGGAACTGGCGTTGTCGCCTGGTTTACGCGGTTCCGGCGCTGGCCTGTATGCGCCTGATCGCGGGCTTGCCCTGCGATCAGGTGTACAGCATTACGCCGAAAATACCGCAGATGGGGGCCTGTCAGCTAGAGAACCGCGAAGGTTCCCTGGGCCTTGGCCACCAGCTTGTCGTCCTGAAGCACGTCGGCGTCGACCACCAGCGTGCGCCGACCGGCGTGCAGCACCCGGGCGGTGCACAGCACCTCGCCTTCGCTGACGGCGCGCATGTAGTTGATCTTGCACTCGATGGTCACGCTCTGCTGGTCGAAGCCATGGCTGGCCGAGCAGGCCAGGCCCATGGCGATGTCCACCAGGCTGAAGATCGCCCCGCCGTGCAGCTTCTGGCCGCGGTTGCGCAGGTGCGGCTCGAGCGCCAGGGCCACTTCGGCAACACCCGTGTCCAGATGTTGCAGGCGGCAGCCCAGGAGCTGGCTGAAGGCGCTCTCGACGTACTCCTTCGGTACATCCATCACTTCTTCTTCAACTGCTTGGCGTTGGCGAACAGCGACGCCATGGCGTTGTTGGCCGGCGCGACGGCGGTGGTCTCGCGCTGGCGCGGCGCCTGCTGCTGGCGGTTGCCGCCATTGCCACGGTTGCCACCGCGGTTGCCCTCGACCTTCTCGCCCGGGGTGTCGCTCATGCGCATGGACAGGCCGACGCGCTTGCGCGGGATGTCCACTTCCATGACCTTGACCTTGACCACGTCGCCGGCCTTGACTGCTTCACGCGGGTCCTTGACGAACTTCTCCGACAGCGCCGAGATGTGGACCAGGCCGTCCTGGTGCACGCCGATATCGACGAAGGCACCAAAGTTGGTGACGTTGGTCACCACGCCTTCGAGGATCATGCCCGGCTCCAGGTCCTTGAGGTCCTCGACGCCGTCCTGGAAGGTGGCGGTCTTGAACTCAGGACGCGGGTCGCGGCCAGGCTTGTCGAGTTCCTGGAGGATGTCGGTGACGGTCGGCAGGCCGAAGGTCTCGTCGGTGAACTTCCTCGGATCCAGGCGTTTGAGGAAACCGCTGTCGCCGATCAGCGAGCGAATGTCGCGGTCGGTGTCGGCGGCGATGCGCTGCACCAGCGGGTAGGCTTCCGGGTGCACCGCCGAGGCGTCCAGCGGGTTGTCGCCGTTCATTACGCGCAGGAAGCCGGCGGCCTGTTCGAAAGTCTTCTCGCCCAGGCGGCTGACCTTCTTCAGCGCGGCGCGGGTGGCGAACGGGCCGTTGGCGTCGCGGTGGGCGACGATGTTCTGCGCGAGGGTCGCGTTGAGGCCGGAGATGCGCGTCAGCAGCGCCACGGAAGCGGTGTTGACGTCCACACCCACGGCGTTCACGCAGTCCTCGACCACGGCGTCCAGGCCGCGGGCCAGCTTCACCTGCGACACGTCGTGCTGGTACTGGCCGACACCAATCGATTTCGGGTCGATCTTGACCAGCTCGGCCAGTGGATCCTGCAGGCGGCGGGCGATGGACACCGCGCCACGGATCGACACGTCCAGGTCCGGGAACTCGCGAGCGGCCAGTTCGGAAGCCGAGTACACCGAGGCACCGGCCTCGGAGACCATGATCTTGGTGATCTTCAACGCTGGGTATTTCTTGACCAGCTCGGCCACCAGCTTGTCGCTCTCGCGGCTGGCGGTGCCGTTGCCGATGGCGATCAGCTCGACCGAGTGCTTGGCGCACAGCGCGGCCATGATGGAAATGGTGCGGTCCCAGTCGTTCTTCGGCGCGTGCGGGTAGACCGTGGTGTGGTCCAGCAGCTTGCCGGTGGCATCGACCACGGCGATCTTGCAGCCGGTGCGCAGGCCCGGGTCGAAGCCCAGCGTTGCGCGCGGACCGGCCGGGGCGGCCAGCAGCAGGTCGTGCAGGTTGTGGGCGAAGACGTTGATCGCCTCGCCTTCGGCGTTGTCGCGCAGTTCGCCGAACAGGTCGGTTTCCAGGTGGGTGTACAGCTTCACCTTCCAGGTCCAGCGCACCACCTCACCCAGCCATTTGTCGGCCGGGCGGTTGCGGTTTTCGATGCCGACATGGTTGCCGATCATCAGCTCGCACGGGTGCAGGGTGCCCGGCAGCTCTTCGCCGACTTTCAGCGAGACGCTAAGCACGCCTTCGTTGCGGCCGCGGAAGATCGCCAGGGCGCGGTGCGACGGCGCGCTGCGCAGCAGTTCGTCGTGGGCGAAGTAGTCGCGGAACTTGGCGCCTTCCTCTTCCTTGCCGGCGACCACACGGGCGGTCAGCACCGCTTCCTGCTTGAGGAAACCGCGCAGTTTGTCGAGCAGGGCGGCATCTTCGGCAAAGCGCTCCATGAGGATGTACTTGGCGCCTTCCAGGGCGGCCTTGACGTCGGCCACGCCTTTTTCGGCGTCGACGAAACGTGCCGCTTCGCTTTCCGGGTTCAGCTGCGGGTCGTTGAACAGGCCGTCGGCCAGCTCGCCCAGGCCCGCTTCCAGGGCGATCTGGCCCTTGGTGCGGCGCTTCTGCTTGTACGGCAGGTACAGGTCTTCGAGGCGGGTCTTGGTGTCGGCCAGCTTGATCTCGCGGGCCAGCTCCGGGGTCAGCTTGCCCTGCTCCTCGATGCTGGCCAGGATGCTGGCGCGGCGCTCGTCGAGCTCGCGCAGGTAGCGCAGGCGCTCTTCCAGGTGGCGCAGTTGGGTGTCATCCAGGCTGCCGGTCACTTCCTTGCGGTAACGGGCGATGAAGGGCACGGTCGATCCTTCGTCCAACAGGCCCACGGCCGCTTCGACCTGCTGTGGGCGCACGCCCAGTTCCTCGGCGATACGGCTGTTGATGCTGTCCATGAAAACCACCTGACAAATAGTGAATGCAAGGCCGCGGGTGGGCGATCTGGCCCGGCGGCGCTGGGTGAAAGCCGCGCATTATACCCATCGCGCCGGGCTTGCGGTGATGGCGCGGCGCCAGCCGACGACGGGGCGACAGTGGCATGCCGGGAAAAATCTGCTAACAATGCACACGGCACGCGCTGCAGTGGCTACGCCATAATGCGCGGCGATATCAGAGGAGTTATTCATGACCAGCACCGCAAACGCCGCAGAAGGCGAAAAGATTCTCATCGTCGACGACGACCCGGGCCTGAGCAACCTGCTGGACCGTTTCTTCACCAGCAAGGGCTTCCGTGTCCGCAACGTGTCCAACGTCGAACAGATGGACCGCCTGCTGGCCCGTGAAGTGTTCAACCTGGTGGTCCTCGACCTGATGCTGCCGGGCGAGGACGGCCTGTCCGCGTGCCAGCGCCTGCGCGCGTCGAACAACCAGATTCCGATCATCATGCTCACCGCCAAGGGCGATGAGCTCAGCCGCATCAAGGGCCTGGAGCTGGGCGCCGACGACTACCTGGCCAAGCCGTTCAACCCCGACGAACTGGTGGCCCGGGTCAAGGCCGTGCTGCGCCGCCAGTCCCCGAGCGTGCCAGGCGCGCCGGGCAGCGAGGAAGAGACCGTCACCTTCGGCGACTACGAGTTGTCGCTGGCCACCCGCGAACTCAAGCGCGGCGAGGAAACGCACATGCTCACCACCGGTGAGTTCGCCGTGCTCAAGGCCCTGGTCATGCATGCCCGCGAGCCGCTGACCCGCGACAAGCTGATGAACCTGGCCCGCGGTCGCGAGTGGGACGCCCTGGAGCGCTCCATCGATGTGCAGATCTCGCGCCTGCGCCGGATGATCGAGCCCGACCCGTCCAAACCACGCTACATCCAGACCGTATGGGGTGTGGGCTACGTCTTCGTGCCGGACGGAAACGCCGGCAAATGAGCCTGTCGGCTGGTCAGGGTGCAGCAGGGCGACCCATGCGGGTCGCCCTGTTTTCGTCTGTGACGGCCGGCCCTTTCAGCACAGTAGTTGATCGATGAAAACCCCTCTCTGGTTCCCGCAAAGCTTCTTCGCCCGCACCCTCTGGCTGGTGCTGATCGTCGTGTTGTTCTCCAAGGCACTGACGCTCGTGTACCTGCTGATGAACGAAGACGTGCTGGTCGACCGCCAGTACAGCCACGGCGTGGCCCTGACGCTGCGCGCCTACTGGGCCGCGGATGAAGAGAGCCGTGAGCAGATCGCCGAGGCGGCCGGCCTGATCCGCGTGACCGGCGCCGGCGTGCCGGAGGGCGAGCAGCACTGGCCCTACAGCGAGATCTACCAGCGCCAGATGCAGGCCGAACTGGGTGATGACACCGAGGTGCGCCTGCGCATCCACGCGCCGCCCGCCCTGTGGGTCAATGCCCCGAGCCTGGGCCCGGGCTGGCTCAAGGTGCCGCTGTATCCGCACCCGCTGCGTGGGCAGAAGATCTGGAACGTGCTCGGTTGGTTCCTGGCTATCGGCCTGTTGTCCACGGCATCGGCCTGGATCTTCGTGCGTCAGCTCAACCAGCCGCTCAAGCGCCTGGTGTTCGCCGCCCGCCAGCTGGGCCAGGGGCGCAGCGTGCGCCTGCCGATCAGCGACACCCCGAGCGAGATGACCGAGGTGTACCGCGCGTTCAACCAGATGGCCGAGGATGTCGAGCAGGCCGGGCGTGAGCGCGAGCTGATGCTGGCCGGGGTGTCCCATGACCTGCGCACGCCGCTGACCCGGTTGCGCCTTTCGCTGTCGCTGATAGGCAACGACAGCGACCTCAGCGAGGACATGGTCCGCGACATCGAGGACATGGACGCGATCCTCGACCAGTTCCTGGCGTTCATTCGGGACGGGCGCGACGAACCGGTGGAGGAGGTCGACCTCAACGACCTGATCTACGAAGTGGTGGCGCCCTACAACCAGCACAAGGAGCAGGTGCGGCTGTGCCTGGAGCCGATCCCGCCGTTCCCGCTGCGTCGGGTATCGCTCAAGCGCATGCTGGGCAACCTGATCGGCAACGCCCTGCATCACGCTGGCAAGGGCGTCGAGGTGGCGGCCTATGTGTCGGGCGACCAGAGCGCGCCATATGTGGTGCTCAGCGTGCTGGACCGTGGCGCGGGTATCGATGAGTCGGAACTGGAGACTATCTTCAACCCGTTCATCCGTGGCGACCGGGCGCGGGGCGGCAAGGGCACCGGCCTTGGACTGGCGATCGTCAAGCGTATCGCCGCGCAGCATGGCGGCAATGTGGAATTGCGCAACCGCTCTGGCGGTGGCATTGAAGCACGGGTGAGGTTGCCGTTGGGGTTGTTGCTGCCGCGTAACGCCGTGTGACTTCCGGGGCCGCTTTGCGGCCCTTTCGCGACATCCGGCCGCTCTCAGCCCTTGCCTTTGGTCCGCGTCTGATTCGGCCCGCCGTTCTTCTCAAGGTGCTCGATGATCATCCCGGCCACGTCCTTGCCGGTCGTCACCTCGATACCCTCCAGCCCCGGCGATGAGTTCACCTCCATCACCAGCGGCCCGTGATTGGAACGCAGGATATCCACGCCCGCCACGCTCAGGCCCATGACCTTCGCCGCGCGAATCGCGGTCATGCGCTCTTCGGGGGTGATCTTGATCAGGCTGGCCACGCCACCGCGGTGCAGGTTTGAGCGAAATTCGCCCGGCTTGGCCTGGCGCTTCATCGAGGCGATCACCTTGTCGCCCACCACGAAGCAACGGATATCGGCGCCCCCGGCCTCCTTGATGTATTCCTGGACCATAATGTTCTGCTTCAGGCCCATGAACGCCTCGATCACCGACTCGGCGGCCTTGGTGGTCTCGCACAGCACCACGCCGATGCCCTGGGTGCCTTCGAGCACCTTGATCACCAGCGGCGCGCCGTTGACCATCTGGATCAGGTCGGGGATGTCGTCCGGCGAGTGGGCGAAACCGGTGATCGGCAGGCCGATACCGCGCCGAGACAGCAGCTGCAGCGAGCGCAGCTTGTCGCGGGAGCGGGCGATGGCCACCGACTCGTTGAGCGGGTACACGCCCATCATCTCGAACTGGCGCAGCACCGCGCAGCCATAGAAGGTGACCGATGCGCCAATGCGCGGGATCACCGCATCGAACCCCTCCAGCGGCTTGCCGCGATAGTGGATCTGCGGCTTGTGGCTGGCGATGTTCATATAGGCCCGGAGCGTGTCGATCACCACCACTTCGTGGCCCCGCTGGGTACCGGCCTCGACCAGGCGGCGGGTGGAATACAGACGCGGATTGCGCGACAGCACAGCGATCTTCATGCAGCACCTGTGACAGGGGAAAGGGTGGCCGGGAAGGCCGGTTTGTCCTGGACGTACTTCAGGCCTGGGTTGACCACCAACTGGCCATGGATGAGCGCCTTCGAGCCGAGCAGCAGCCGATAGCGCATGCTCTTGCGGCAGGCCAGGGTGAACTCGACTTCCCAGACCCGGTCGCCGAGCGCAAGGGCCGTACGGATCACGTAGCGGATCTGGGCCTGGCCGTTGGAGCTCTTGATGGTCTTCATGGTCACCAGTGGCGCCTCGCAACGCCGGTGGCGCAACTGCACCACCGAGCCCAGGTGCGCGGTGAAGCGCACCCATGGCTGGCCATCGCGCTCGAACGGTTCGACCTCGGTGGCGTGCAGGCTGGAGGTGCTGGCGCCGGTGTCGATCTTGGCGCGCAGGCCGGCGACGCCGAGCTCGGGCAGGGCGACCCACTCGCGCAGGCCGATCACAGTCAGGTGGTCAAATGTCTTCACGAAGCGTGCCCTGGGGATATGGAGGTGAACTGTAATGACGGCACGGATTTTTTGCATCCGTCAGTCACGGTAGTACAGTTCCGTGAAAGACAGAATTCGAGGAAAAACCATGGCACAAAAGCCTGAAGACGATGACAAGGTTCGCCTGGACAAATGGTTGTGGGCGGCGCGCTTCTATAAGACCCGCGCCCTGGCCAAGGCGGCGATCGAAAGCGGCAAGGTGCACTGCCGGGGCGAGCGCTGCAAGCCAGGCAAGGAGCCACGGGTGGGCGACGAGTTCCTGCTGCGCACCGGTTTCGACGAGCGCACCGTGGTGGTCAAGGCGCTGTCGGTGGTGCGGCGCGGGGCACCGGAGGCGCAACTGCTCTACGAGGAGACGGCTGAAAGCGTGAAGCGCCGTGAGCAGGCGGCTGAGATGCGCAAGGCTGGCGCCCTGGGCATGACCACCGACGGGCGACCGAACAAGAAGCAGCGGCGGCAGATTCATCAACTGCATGGCAGCTTCGAATGACAGGGACCGCAAAGCGGCCCCTGTGATCAATCAGGCTGCGCGAACCACGCTCATCCGTCCGACCAGCGGCAGCTTGCCGAGCCAACCGAACAGTGGCGACGTCCACCGCACCAGCGCCGCGCTGGCCGTGGCCGCCAGGGGCGTGTGGCAGCTCCAGCCCAGCGCCAGGACCGCCATCAACAAACCGCCGATGTAGTCGTCCTGCCCCCAATGGGCGCCGGCCACCAGGCGCGGCAGCATGAACAGCAAGGCCAGCGCCCAGATCACCAGGTGCTGCGCCAGGCGGCGGCTGAACAGGCTCATGAACAGCGCCCAGATCAGCAGCACCGAGGCGTGGTCACCCGGGAAGCTCTGGCTGGAGCGGTCCTTCAATTCCCACTTCGCTTCCAGGTGCGGGTAGAAGTCGCTCAGGTGCACGGCGTTGTCGAACACCATCGATGGGCTGTTGTGTTGCCAGCCCATTGCGCTGACCCACTTGGAAAACAGCGCGCGAATCACCACTAAGAGGAGTAGGGTGACCAGGAAGCCGAAAAACGCCTGGCGCACCTGGGTGGCCTTGAATACCCAGTCACCGCGAATCAGCAGCGACAACATGATCAGCCCGACCAGGATGTCGAACGGGCGTAGGCTGCCGACCGCCCAGATCGACCGCCAGATCAGGTTGTCGGCCAGTGGCGCATTGAGGCTGTGGAACAGCCACTCGTCGAAAGTCAGGCACAGGATCTGGCCAACGGGCCACAACCAGAAACACAGTAGTGCGATGGGCAACAGGGTGCAGGCTGCCAACGGTCCCCAAGACCACCTTGCTTGGAACAGTGGTCGATTATCCATAAAATACCTCGATATCCAGCGGGTTATGAGTGCTTTCTGAGCGCTCTGCGACGGACCTTTCAGTCTCCTGTAATTATTTTGTAATCATTTTTAGAAAGCCAGACAACCATGAGCGACTTGCCAGATACCGATTTCACCCAACGCTTCCTGTTCGACGACCGCGATGTGCGCGGCGAGATGGTCGCGCTGGAACGCAGCTACGCCGAGGTGTTGGCCAAGCACGACTACCCGCAGCCGGTAAAGCATCTGCTCGGTGAACTGATGGCGGCTGCCGCGCTGTTGGTCGGCACCCTGAAGTTCGACGGGTTGCTGGTACTCCAGGCGCAGTCCCAGGGCCCGGTGCCGCTGCTGGCCATCGAGTACACCAGCGAGCACGACATCCGTGGCCTGGCGCGCTACGAGGCCGATCAGATCAAGGCGGATGCCGGCCTTGCCGACCTGATGCCGGACGGTCACCTGGTGTTGACCATCATTCCGGTCAACGGCCAGCGTTACCAGGGCACTGTCGAGCTGGACGGCAAGGACCTGTCGGAGTGCTTCACCAATTACTTCGTCATGTCGCAGCAAGTGAACACCTGCATCTCCCTGGCCGCCGATGGCGCCCGCGCCCGTGGCCTGCTGGTGCAGCAGCTGCCGGCCGAGATCCACAAGGACAGCGAGGAGCGCGAGGAAAGCTGGGCCCATGTAAAGGCCCTGGCCAACACCGTGAAGGTCGAGGAACTGCTCGGCCTGGACAACGAAACCGTGCTGCACCGCCTGTACCACGAGGACGCGGTTCGCCTGTTCGATATCCAGCCGCTACGCTTCCGTTGCAGTTGCTCGCGCGAGCGTTCCGGCAACGCCCTGGTCAGCCTCGGCGAGCAGGATGCCAAGGCGCTGGTGGCCGAATGCGGCGGCCGGGTCGAGATCGATTGCCAGTTCTGCAACGAACGCTATCTCTTCGATGCAAGCGATGTGGCGCAATTGTTTGCCGGTGGCGGCACCGAGGCCCCATCAGAAACTCAGCACTGAAACGTTTCACTACAGGATAATCTCCTGTCGAATTGCGCAAAAACGCAGTTCTGACAGGAGGGGCCTACTTTTTTTGGGCGTTTCTGGCATAATCCGGCCACTTTTTTCGCTGTAGTAGTTTTTTCGAGACGACTACAAAACGTTTGGAGCACTCGGCCTCGGGCCGGATGGGGTATCTCATGACGCAAGCCAACAACACCGTGTACACCGACCTGAGCGTCGATGAGCTGGTAAAAGAAGCGCTGTCCCGCGGTGAAGGCGTGCTGGCCGATACTGGCGCGCTGGTGGTGGAAACCGGTCACCGCACCGGCCGTTCGCCGGCTGACCGTTTCATCGTCGAAGAACCTTCCACCCAGGACCAGATTGGCTGGGGCCCGATCAACCGCAAGTTCCCGGCCGACAAGTTCGATGCCCTGTGGGACCGCGTCGAGGCGTTCAACAACGCCCAGGATCACTTCGTTTCCTACGTTCACGTAGGCGCTGCGGCCGAGCACTACCTGCCGGTCAAGATGACCACCCAGACCGCCTGGCAGAACCTGTTCGGCCGTTGCCTGTTCATCAACCCCGAGCAGTACAACCCGGCTGGCCGTGGCGAATGGCAGATCCTCAACGTCGCCAACTTCGAGTGCGTGCCTGAGCGTGACGGCACCAACTCCGATGGCTGCGTGATCATCAACTTCGCCCAGAAGAAGGTGCTGATCGCCGGCATGCGTTACGCCGGTGAAATGAAGAAGGCCATGTTCTCGGTGCAGAACTTCCTGCTGCCGGCCGCCGACGTGCTGCCGATGCACTGCGCCGCCAACATCGGCGAAGCGGGTGACGTCACCCTGTTCTTCGGTCTGTCCGGCACCGGCAAGACCACCCTGTCGGCCGACGAAAGCCGTTACCTGATCGGTGACGACGAGCACGGCTGGGGCGAGGGCGTGGTGTTCAACATCGAAGGTGGTTGCTATGCCAAGTGCATCGACCTCTCCGAGAAGAACGAGCCGGTCATCTGGAAAGCCATCAAGCACGGCGCGGTACTGGAAAACGTCGTGATCGACGCCAACAAGCACGCCGACTACGCCGATGTGAGCCTGACCCAGAACAGCCGTGCCGCCTACCCGCTGGCGCACGTCGAGAAGGTCTCGGCAGAGAACCTGGGCGGCGAGCCGAACGCGGTCATCTTCCTGACCTGCGACCTGACCGGCGTACTGCCTCCGGTGTCGATCCTGAACAACGAGCAGGCGGCCTACCACTTCCTGTCCGGCTACACCGCGCTGGTCGGTTCCACCGAAATGGGTTCGGGCGGCGGCATCAAGTCGACCTTCTCCACCTGCTTCGGCGCACCGTTCTTCCCGCGTCCGGCCGGTGTATACGCCGAACTGCTGATCAAGCGCATCAAGGCGTTCGGTTCGAAGGTCTACCTGGTCAACACCGGCTGGACCGGTGGTGGCTACGGCGTCGGCAAGCGCTTCAGCATCCCGACCACCCGTGGCGTGATCGCCGCCATCCAGAGCGGCGCCCTGGTCGGTGCCGAGACCGAGCACCTGGACATCATCAACCTGGACGTGCCGAAGGCTGTTCCAGGCGTCGAGACCGAGCTGCTCAACCCGCGCAACACCTGGGCTGACAAGGCTGCCTACGACGAAGCCGCCAAGGGCCTGGCCACGCTGTTCACCGAGAACTTCAAGAAGTTCGACGTTTCCGACGCCATCAAGGCCGCTGGTCCGCAGCTGTAAGCTGCAGCCTGTTCGGAAGAAAAGCCGCCCTTCGGGGCGGCTTTTTGGTATCTGAACGGCTGATCTTGGTGCTGTGTCTACTGACGCCATCGCAGGGAAGACCGGAACCTAAAGGATTTACGCACCATTACTGAGGGTTTGTCGGATTGCTGCACCAATACAGCACGGTCAGAATCTGTTTCACTTGCAAGGCCCCCACCAGAAAGCAGATGCCTCATGACCGAATCCCCCCAACGCTCCGCCTTCTCCCATTTCCACCCCATCCTCACCCGTCCGCAGGACAACGACCACAACGGTCATCTCGCCGGCGCCACCGTGCATGCCTTCTTCGAAACCGCCATCCAGGCTTTCCTGGTCGAACAGGCCGAACTGGACCTGCGCGACGGTGAGCTGGCCGGCTTCGTCGTGAGTTCGGCGGCGGACTTCTTCGCCTTGCCGGGCTTTCCCGACGTGCTCGAGGTGGGCCTGGGGGTGATGCGCCTGGCAGGCAGCACCGTGGAGTTCCGCCTGGCGCTGTTCCGCCCGGGCGAGACCGAAGCCTGCGCGGCGGGGAGCGTGGTGCAGGTATTCGTCGAGCGGGCCTCGGGCCGTCCGGTGGCGTTGCCGGAGACGCTGCAGCTGGTCCTCGCCGGGCTGTCGCTCAATCGTTGAGGCGAATGATCCCCTCGCGCACGGCGAACAGCACCAGGCCGGGCACGTCGTGGATCTGCAGGCGGTGCATGATCTGCGAGCGATGGGCCTCGACGGTCTTGATGCTCAGGCCCAGGCCGTCGGCGATGGAGCGGGTGGTCTCGCCACGGGCGATCAGGCGCAGGATCTCCAGCTGGCGGTTGGTCAGCGGCGGTGTCTGCACCTGGCTGACGACGCGCTTGCGGCTGTGTTTCAGGGCCTGGCCGATGACCATTGGCAGCACCGCCGACGACAGGTACTGGCCGCCGCCACGCAGGGTCTGCAGGGCTTGTTCCAGCTCGCTCACCGTGGCGTTCTTGAGCAGGAAGCCATGGGCGCCCAGTTGCAGGCAGCTCATCACATGCTCGAGCTCCGAGCGTGGCGAAAACATCAGCACCCGGCTGGCAGGCGCGCGGATGAACAGCTCCTGCAGGGCCTGCTGGCTGTCCAGCTCGCCGCTCATGTCGAGCACCACGATGTCCGGCTTGAGTTTTTCCGCGAGGCTCACCGCCGTCATGGCATCGCCGGTGTCGCCCACCACGACGAAATCTTTCTTCTGTTCAAGCAGGGCACGCAGGCCGGCGCGGAAGAGCGGCGAGTGATCGGCAAGCAGGATTCGGCAGGGCATGGATAAGGGCCTGTTTCGCAAGGGAAGGGGGGCGGCAGGCCTGCTCGATCCGAAAGCGCACTGCCGCGCGGTTGCGCGATCAGTCCTTGTCTGCCGATGGGCGCGGCAGTGCCTCTTATCATAGGCGTTCGAACACCGACGGCAGTAGTGGACGCAGGGGCAGGCCCAGGGCGTGGACGCTCTCGCTGTGACCGATGATCATCAGGCCACCGGGGCGCAGGTGTGCCAAAAGGCGCTGGAGTACCTCGTTCTTGTACCGTGGCGCCAGGTTCGACAACAGGTTGCGCAACAGGATGACGTCGAAGCTGCCGAGCTGTTCGGGCAGGGGCCGGATCAGGTTGAGCGCTTCGAAACGCACCTGCTCGCGCAGGGCTGCCGAGACACGCAGTCGCCCTGCCATCTCGCCGACCCCGCACAGGCAGTGGCGGGCCAGCCAGCCTTCGGGGAAGTAGCGTGCCTGGGCGATGTCGTAGATGCCGGCAGAGGCGGTTTCCAGCAGTTGCGAGTCGAAGTCGCTCGCCAGCACCTGCCAGTCGGGATGGCGGGCGTTTTCGGCGGCGACCATGGCCAGGCTCCAGGCTTCTTCCCCGGTGGCGCAGGCGGCACTCCACAGGCGTGCCGGGTGGTCGAGTTCGGCCAGCCAGCGGGCCAGGCATTCGAAGTGGCGATGCTCGCGAAAGAAGTAGCTGTCACGGGCGACCAGCAGGCGCAGCAGGTGCTCATGTTCGTCTGCGCCTTGGGGACTGTCGAGCAAGGCGAGGTAACGCTCGAAATCCGCCAGACCCAGGGTCTTCAGGCGTTTGTGCAGGCGCGCCGCGACCAAGGCACGGCGGTCGTCGGCCAGTTGCACCCCGGTGGCCTGCACGACCCGTTGGCGAATCGACGCAAAGCTGGCTTCGCCGAGCAGTGGCGGGCGGCGGCCTGGCATCCTTCAGCCTCTCCTGGCCCGTGGCAGACAGATGGGGGCGGTAATGATCGTGCGCATTCCCTGCGTCCTGTGCTTGATCGAAACGGCGATGATAACTAGTGGCTAGTGGCCTCCATATCGGGGCAGCCCCTAATCCTCTGGCGGGTATGCAAACGAAAAGGCCCTGCCGATGAGGGCAGGGCCTTAGGTTTCAGGCGTAAGCCTGGCGATCAGTCGTGGCGCCAGTGGCGCTTGTGCTTGCGATGGCCATAGTGGTGGCCACGATCGTAGTAGCGGCGATCGTCGTAGTCGCGACGGTAGCGACGCTCGTGGCGTTCGTCTTCGTCGGCCTTGTTGCCCATGTAGTTGCCCAGTGCGCCACCGGCGCCACCACCGGCGGCCGCGCCGATGTAGCTGCCGGTGGTGCCGCCCATGGAGCGACCCACCACGTTGCCGCCTGCTGCACCCAGCGCGCCACCGATGGCGGCCTCGCCGCGCTGGCGCTTGTCGGCGCCCAGCGCACCGCCGGCCGCGCCGCCCAGGCCGGCACCGATGGCGCCGCCGGTGCTACCACCGATGGAGTTGCCCACCACGGAGCCCAGTACCCCACCCAATGCGCCGCCAATGCCGGCTTCGGTGGTGCCGCCTGCCATGGCAACGCCGCTGAGCAGACCAAAAGACAACAACAGAATCGAGGAGTACTTCTTCATCAAGAGAGCCTCAGAGGGATGACGAAGCGGAATTTGAGGCTCGCCGAGGCGGCTGGCAATCGGAATCCGACGAGTAGCACGAGTTGTACACAATTCTCTAAGTTATTGAATTGTGTATGAAACTTTTGCGAATTTCGGCTGTCTGAGCTATTTATGACGAAGCCCTGAACCATTGCGGAACAGGGCTTTTTTGTGGGCAGGTGCTCGGGATCTGCGCTTGCCCCCTAGGAGCGGCCTTGTGTCGCGAAAGGGGTGCGAAGCAGCCCCAGGATTTCAGGGTTCACGCAAAGATCGCCGGGGCCGCTGCGCGGCCCTTTCGCGACACAAGGCCGCTCCTACAGGGATCGCGCCTAGCCCAATCTTGCTCAGATGATGCGCCCGTCGTCCCGCGCCCGTTCCAGCTTGATGGCGATGAACTTCGACGTCGGCGTATGGCTGCCGTCGCCGATGCTCTCCAGCGGTACCAGCGGGTTCACTTCCGGGTAGTAGGCCGCCGCCTGGCCGGCGGGAATGTCGAACGCCAGCAGGGTGAAGCCCTGCACCCGGCGCACATGCTCATCGCCCCACAGCGACACGATGTCGACTTTCTGCCCCGGTTGGAAGCCCAGGCGGATGATGTCGGCTTCGTTGACGAACAGCACGTCGCGCTGGCCGCGCACGCCGCGGTAGCGGTCGTCCATGCCATAGATGGTGGTGTTGTACTGATCGTGCGAACGCATCGATTGCATGATCAGGTCCGGCACCTGGCCGCTGGCGCGCACGCGTTCGTCGAGCAGGCTGTCGGGCAGCAGGTTGGCCTTGAAGTTGGCACGGCCGCTGGCGGTCTTCCACTGGCGGCTGCCGGCGCTGTTGCCCAGGTAGAAGCCGCCGGGCAGGCGCAGGCGTTCATTGAAGTCGGCAAAGCCGGGAATGGTGTCGGCGATCAGGTCGCGGATGCGGTCGTAGTCGGCCACCAACCAGTGCCAGTCCACCGGTTGCTTGCCCAGGGTGGCGGCGGCGATACCGGCGACCACGGCCGGCTCCGAGCGCATCTGCCGCGACAGCGGCTTGAGCTGGCCGTTGGAGGCGTGGACCATGCTGAACGAGTCCTCCACCGTCACCGCCTGCGGGCCTTCGCCCTGCAGGTCGATATCGGTACGGCCCAGGCACGGCAGGATCAGCGCCTGCTTGCCGTGGACCAGGTGGCTGCGGTTGAGCTTGGTGCTGATGTGCACGGTCAACTCGCAATTGCGCAGCGCCTGCGCGGTGCGTTCGGTGTCCGGCGTGGCCTGGGCAAAGTTGCCGCCCAGGCCGATGAACACCTTGGCCCGGCCGTCGAGCATGGCGTGGATCGCCTCGACGGTGTTGTGGCCGTTGTGGCGCGGCACCGGGAAGCCGAAGCGCTTTTCGAGGGCGTCGAGCAGGAACACCGGCGGGCGTTCGTTGATGCCCATGGTGCGGTCGCCCTGCACGTTGCTGTGGCCGCGCACCGGGCACAGGCCGGCGCCCGGCACGCCGAGGTTGCCGCGCAGCAGCATCAGGTTGACGATTTCCTGGATGGTCGGCACCGAATGGCGGTGCTGGGTGATGCCCATGGCCCAGCACATGATCACCCGCTTGCCCTTGCAGTACATGCGCGCCGACAGTTCTATGTCGGCGAGGGTCAGGCCCGATTGCGCCTGAATCTGCTCCCACGAAGTGGCATCGACCACCGCCAGGTACTCGTCCACGCCATGGCCGTGCTCGGCGATGAAGGCGTGGTCGAAGATCGCCGGCTCGTCCTTGGCCTGGGCTTCACGCTCCCACTGCAGCAGGAACTTGGCCATGCCGCGCAGCAGCGCCATGTCGCCGCCCAGGGCCGGGCGGAAGAATGCCGTGTTGGTCGGGCGGTCAGTGTTGGTCAGCATTTCCAGCGGGTTCTGCGGATGCTGGAAGCGCTCCAGGCCACGCTCCTTGAGCGGGTTGACACAGACCACCTGGGCGCCGCGTTTGACTGCGTCACGCAGCGGGTCGAGCATGCGCGGGTGGTTGGTGCCAGGGTTCTGGCCCCAGACGAAGATCGCGTCGGCGTGCTCGAAGTCGTCGTAGGTGACCGTGCCCTTGCCCACGCCGACGCTCTGGCCCAGGGCCACGCCGCTGGCTTCGTGGCACATGTTCGAGCAGTCGGGGAAGTTGTTGGTGCCGTAGGCGCGCACGAACAGCTGGTACAGGTACGCCGCCTCGTTGCTGGCCCGGCCGGAGGTATAGAACTCCGCCTGGTCAGGGCTGGACAGGTTGTTCAGGTGCCGGGCGATCAGGGCGAAGGCCGCGTCCCAGTCGATCGGCCGGTAGCGGTCGGTGACCGGGTCGTAGACCATCGGCTCGGTCAGGCGGCCCTGGTATTCGAGCCAGTAGTCGCTCTGTTCGAGCAGCGCGCTGACGCTGTAGCGGGCGAAGAACGCCGCATCGACGCGGCGCTTGGTGGCCTCCCAGTTGACCGCCTTGGCGCCGTTCTCGCAGAACTTGACCATGCCGCTCTCGGGCGAGTCACCCCAGGCGCAGCCAGGGCAGTCGAAGCCGCCGTTCTGGTTGGTCTTGAGCAGGGCGCGGATGTTCTTCAGGGCGTTGTCGCTGCCCACCCAGGCCTTGGCCACGCTGCGCAGCGCCCCCCAACCGCCGGCGGGGCCGGGGTAGGGCTTGTAGCGAGGGGTGGAGGCGGGGGCGTTGTCTGGCAGTTTTTCGTAGGAGGTCACGGCTGTTGCTACTCCGCCGCTGGGCTGAACACCCGCGGTGCGCTGTGTTTGGGCAGATGGATGAGGTTGAGGTTGTGCTTGCGCGCCCACTGCAGGGCCAGGCCCGTGGGTGCCGAGAGGCTGACCAGGGTCTGGATGCCGGCGCGAAGGACTTTCTGTATCAGCTCCAGGCTGCAGCGGCTGGTGACGATGGCCAGGCCGCCTGCGGTGTCGATGCGTTGGCGCAGCAGGGCGCCGATCAGTTTGTCCAGGGCGTTGTGCCGGCCGATGTCTTCGCGGCACAGCAGCAACTGGCCTTCGCGGTCCATGAACAGCGCGGCGTGTACCGCGCCACAATGCTGGCCAAGGGGTTGGAAGGCATCGATGCGTTGGCGCAAGTCTTTCAACCAGTGCGCGGGCGGCAGCGGCGCGCCGGGCAGAACGTCCAGCTCGGGCAATGCCTGTTCCAGGGCTTCGACGCCGCACAGGCCGCAGCCGCTGGTGCCGGCCAGCTGACGGCGCTGGTTCTTCAGGTTCCAGAAGGCACGGCTGGAGATCTCCAGGTCGGCATACAGCGCCGAACCGCTGCCGGAGAGCTTCACGTCGTAGATTTCCTCGGTACCGGCGACGATCCCGCTGCCCACGCTGAAGCCGACGGCGAAGTCTTCAAGGTCGGTCGGGCTGACCAGCATCACCGCCTGGTTCAGGCCGTTGTAGACGATGGCCAGGGCCACTTCCTCGGCCAGCGGTGTGCTGTCGGGGGCCGTGTCGGTGAGCTGGACGTAGTCGTAGGTGTTGCTGGCGGCGGGCAGGGCAAGAGGCGTGGACGCCGCGCAGACCGGTGGCTTGCTGTTCATCGGGGCGAATACCGGCTGGCAGTTTGACCCCACAAGCCTAGGCCCCTGTGCCGATGGCGTCTAATCGCTAGCGTCTATGTCGTGATAGAGCGCGTCGATTGGTCGCAGCGGAGCGGGATGGGTGATCCTGGCCTAGACTCCTGCTTCCATGGATTCACCATCAAAGGAGCGCCACATGAGCCTGTTCAGTTTCGTGAAGGAAGCCGGCGAGAAGTTGATCGACCTGCTGACGCCGGGCAATGCCAATGCCGAGGAGCAGTTGAAGAAGCACGTCCAGGACGTGGGCCTGGGCAACCCGAACATCTCGGCCACTGTAGAGGGTGACAAGGTCATTCTCAAGGGCGAGGTTGCCAGCCAGGAGGAGAAGGAGAAGATCATCCTGGCGGCTGGCAATATCGCGGGGGTGGCTTCGGTGGATGACCAGATCACCGTGACCGGGCCCATCGCCCAGGCGGCGCGGTTCGTCGAGGTCGAGAAAGGCGATACCTTGAGTGCCATCTCCAAGCGGGTCTATGGTGACGCCAACAAGTACAACAAGATCTTCGAGGCGAACAAGCCGATGCTGAAGGACCCCAACAAGATCTATCCGGGGCAGGTACTGCGTATTCCTGATTGATCACATCTTGGGGCAAGCCCGCTCCCAAGCTGGTGGGCGCGGGCCTATAGCCCCGCCAGCAACGCCCGATAGTCCTCTACGGCGGCAAACTCCTGTGTATCCCTCGGCCCGGCCTGACTGTCAGGCTGGCGTACAGCCAGCAGGTGCCCAACACCAAATCGCCGCGCACTGCGCAGAATCGCCAAAGTGTCATCGATGAACAGGCTGCGCGCCGGTTCAAAACCGATGTCCGCCTGCAAGGCATCCCAGAACTGCGGACTTTCCTTTGGATACCCATAGTCATGCGAGCTGATCAGCCGTTCGAAATACGGCGCCAGTTCCACCCGCTCCAGTTTCAGCGACAGCGAGTCGCGGTGCGCATTGGTGATCATCACCACGCGTTTGCCCGCCTGGCGCACGGCCGCGAGAAAGGTGTCGGCATCCGGCTTGAGGGCGATGAGGTCGGCGATCTCCTGTTTCAGCTCGCGAATCGGCAGGCGCAGTTCGCGGCTCCAGAAATCCAGGCAGTACCAGTTCAGCGTGCCGGCATGCCGCTCGAACAGCGGGTGCAGCTCAAGCTCGGCCATGGCCCGGCTCACGCCATGCAGCTCGGCGTAGCGCTGGGGCAGGTGGTCCAGCCAGAAGCGGTTGTCGTAGTGCAGGTCGAGCAGGGTGCCGTCCATGTCCAGCAGGACGGTATCGATGGCGGACCAGGGAAGAACGGGCATGGGAAATTCTCGATCAGTCGGCTAGCCACGGTATAGTAACCCGTTCACGCCAAGGAGCCGCCCCATGCGCCAGAAACCCACCGTCCTCAGCCGCGAGATCGTCGCCAGCAGCCGCCTGTTCCGGGTCGAAGCCGTGCAGTTGCGCTTTTCCAACGGCACCGAGCGCACCTACGAGCGATTGGTCGGTCGTGGCAACGGTTATGGCGCGGTGATGATCGTGGCCATGCTCGATGCCGAGCACGCGGTGCTGGTCGAGGAATATTGCGGCGGCACCGATGAGTACGAGCTGTCCCTGCCCAAGGGCCTGATCGAGCCGGGCGAGGACGTGCTGGCTGCCGCCGACCGTGAGCTCAAGGAAGAGGCCGGGTTCGGCGCACGCCAGCTGGAGCACCTGACCGAGCTGTCGCTGTCGCCCGGCTACATGAGCCAGAAGATCCAGGTGGTGCTGGCCTCGGACCTGTACGAAGAACGCCTGGAGGGCGACGAGCCCGAGCCGATGCGGGTCGACAAGGTCAACCTGCGTGAGCTTTCGGCGTTGGCCATGCACCCGCAGTTCACCGAAGGTCGGGCGCTGGCGGCGTTGTACCTGGCCCGCGACCTGCTGATCCAGCGTGGGGTATTGAGCGTATGAACGATCGGCAGTTGATGCAGGACGTGGTGGCGCTCGCCCGCTTGGCCGGCGAGGCGATCCTGCCGTTCTGGCGCGCCGATGTGGCGGTGACCAGCAAGGCCGACGATTCGCCGGTGACTGCTGCCGACCTGGCGGCTCATCGGGTGATCGCGGATGGTTTGCAAGCGCTGGCACCGCAGATACCGGTGCTGTCCGAGGAAGACTGCGAGATCCCGCTGGCCACCCGCCAAGGCTGGCAGCGCTGGTGGCTGGTCGACCCGCTGGATGGCACCAAGGAGTTCATCGCCGGGAGCGAGGAGTTCACCGTCAATATCGCGTTGATCGAGAACGGTGAGGTGGTATTCGGGGTGGTGGCGATGCCGACCAATGGCCGCTGCTATTTCGGTGGCCGCGACCTGGCGGCCTGGCGTGTGGAGCGTGAGGGTGTCGCGCAGCCGATCCAGGTGCGCAACGCGCCGGCGCAGGGGGCGAAGTTCACCATCGTCGCCAGCCGCCGGCATTCCAGCCCGCAACAGGAGGCCCTGCTGGCCGGGCTGAGTGGCGCAGTGGGTGAGCTGGAACTGGCCAATATCGGCAGTTCGCTGAAGTTCTGCCTGCTGGCCGAAGGCAGCGCCGACTGTTATCCGCGCTTGGCGCCGACTTCTCAGTGGGATACCGCAGCTGCGCAGGGCGTGCTGGAAGGGGCCGGGGGCGAGGTGATCGGGCTGGATGGGTTGCCGTTCCGCTATCCACCGCGTGAGTCGCTGCTCAATCCGTTCTTCCTGGCATTGCCCCGTGCTGCTCAATGGCGTCAGGCGTTCGTCGAACTGGCGAGTGCGATCAAAGCTTGAGCTCGTCGGCGCCGCTACGCGCCCCCAGTTTTCAACGATGCAGCACGTACTGCCCGCTGAACTTCACCGCAGGCTCGTTACGCCCCTCGTTGCTCACCACCGTCTCCAGTGTCAGCCGCGCCCGCCCGCGACGCTGGTACATCGTCAGGAACCGCTCCCAGGTTTTCTCGTCCGGCGCCGGGCACTGTGCCACCGCTGTGCCGGTCACCGGCAGCGGATAACTGATCTGCCCTTCCTGGATGACGATATGCCCGTCATCGATCCCCAGCTCGCGCAGGCGCAGGTGCAGCCAGCCCCAGCCGACCAGCACCGCGCCGCAGTACAGGCTGCCGCCGAACATGGTGCTCTTGTGGTTGACGTTGGGCGCCAGCGGCAGCTTCAGGCGCAGGCAGTGCTGTTGCCAATCGAGGACTTCCATCCCCATTTCGCGGGTCAACGGAATATCACTGTGCAATACCGATTGCAGGTACTGGCTGTCGGTGCTCATGGACGGTTTTCCTCCTGGTCGTCGTGCCCTCCACCGCCGTCGAAGCTCAGGCCGTGCTTGCGCAGTTTGTCGTGCAGGGTCTTGCGCGGGATGCCGAGGGCTTCGGCGAGGCTGCGCATCGAGTTGTGCGGTTGGCCCAGTTCGGCGGCGATCAGCGAGCGTTCGAACTGCTCGACCTGTTCGCTGAGATTGCCGGTCGGCACGGCCACCTGGATGTCATGAGCCGCCGCGGGCACCTGGCCATCGAGGGCCAGTTCCAGGCCCAAGGCGAAGCGTTCGGCGGCGTTCTGCAGCTCGCGCACGTTGCCCGGCCAGTCGTGGCGCAGGAGCATGGCGCGCTGCGCCGGTTGCAGGCTGTGGGGCGGCAGGCCGTGGCGCTCGCTGGCGGCGTCGGCGAAGTGCTGGAACAGCACGAGGATGTCGTCGCCGCGCTCGCGCAACGCGGGGATGCGCAGCGGCGCGACATTGAGGCGGTAGTACAGGTCGGCGCGGAAGCGGCCCTGGTCGGCGGCCTGGCGCAGGTCTTCCTTGGTCGCGGCGATGATGCGGATATCCAGCGGGATCAGTTGGTTGCCGCCCAGGCGTTCGACCACCCGTTCCTGCAGCAGGCGCAGCAGCTTGACCTGCACGTCCAGGCTCATGCTCTCTATCTCGTCGAGGAACAGCGTGCCGCCGTTGGCGAACTCGAACTTGCCGATCCGGCGTTTCTGCGCGCCGGTGAACGCCCCGGGCTCGTGGCCGAACAGCTCGCTCTCGACCACAGACTCGGCCAGGGCGCCGGCGTTGATCGCCACGAACGGGCCGTCGCGGCGGCTCGACAGGTCGTGCAGGGCACGGGCCACCACCTCCTTGCCGGCGCCGGTCTCACCGAGGATCAACACGTCGGCGCGGGTGCCGGCGAGGGCTCCGATCTGCTCGCGCAGGCGCTGCATGCCCGGCGACTGGCCGACCAGGCGCGTGGCCAATTGCTGGCGGTCGCTCAGGGCCAGGCGCAGGCTGCGGTTATCCAGCACCAGGCGGCGCAGGGCCAGGGCGCGGCGCACGCTGTCGAGCAGGGCGTCGCTGGCGAAGGGCTTTTCGAGGAAGTCGTAGGCCCCGGCGCGCATGGCCTGCACCGCCAGCGGCACATCGCCGTGGCCGGTGATCAGCAGCACCGGCAGTTCGCTGTCGCGGGCATGCAGTTGTTCCAGCAGTTGCAGGCCATCGATGCCGGGCATGCGGATATCGCTGACCACCACTCCCGGCCAGTCTTCCTCGATGCGCCCGGCCAGACCCTGGGCGTCGGCCAGGGCCACCACCTTGAGCCCGGCCAGGTCCAGGGTCTGGCTCAGGGCCTGGCGCAGGTGCGGGTCGTCGTCGACCAGGAGCACCTGGGCGCGGCTGTCGATCAGTGTCTCGGTCATGCCGAGGTGTCCTCCGAAGATTGCAGGTTGGCGCCAGGCTTGGCCACGCGCAGTTTCAGCGTCAGCAGGGCACCGCCTTCCGGGTGGTTGCCCAGCAGCAGCTCACCGCCCAGTGCATGCATCAGGCTTTCGCAGATGGCCAGCCCCAGCCCAAGGCCCTGGGTGCGGGTCTTGGTGGTGAAGAACGGCTCCTTGGCATGCTCCAGGGCCTGGCGGCTGAAACCGGGGCCATTGTCGCGGATGTACAGGTAGACGCAGTCATCCTGGCGTTCGGCACTCAGCCACAGCCGGCGTGGGTTGGCCTTCTCGGTGAGGGCATCGAGGGCGTTGGCCAGCAGGTTGCCCAGCACCTGGCGCAGGCGTGTTTCGCCCGCTTGCACCCACAGAGTGGCTTCCGGCAGGTCGCGCACCAACTCCACGGCCATGGCCCGGCGGCGCTTGGCCAGCAGCGCGAGGGCGTCGTCCAGTGCCGGTTGCAGGGCCACGCTTTCCGGTGCGTGCTGGTCGCGGCGGGCGAAGGCGCGCAGGTGGGCGATGATCGAGGCCATGCGCCCGGTCAGCTCGCCGATCAGCTTGAGGTTGCCGCGTACGTCCTCGGTGCGCTGATGATCGAGGAGGATCTCGGCATTCTCGGCGTAGCTGCGGATGGCCGCCAGCGGCTGGTTGAGCTCGTGGCTGATACTCGCCGACATGGTGCCGAGCACCGACAGCTTGCCGGCCTGGACCAGCTCGTCCTGGGCGCGCACCAGCTCCTGCTGGGCGTTTTCGCGTTCGAGCACCGCGCTCTTGAGCCGGGTGTTGAGGCCTTCGAGGTCGGCGGTACGTTCGATCACGCGGTGCTCCAGTTCCTGGCGGGCACGGGCCTCGAAGTCGATGCGGTCGATGTAGTGGCGGCGGCGCTGCATCACCAGGCCGGCCAGGAGCATGGTCACCAGCAGCGCGCCGCCGCCGATGGCCATGACCGTCTGCACCGAGCGATCGACCAGCAGGCGCGGGGCAAGGATGCTCACCTGCCAGCCGGTTTCCTTGATGTCGCGGGTCTGGATCAGCCAGGCGGCCTGGTCGAGGGTCAGCGGCTGTGGCGCCTGGGTCGGGTAGGGCTGGATGGCGACGATGGCCTGGCGCTCGGCTGCAGTCAGCTCGCGGGTGGCGCGGAACCGCCAGTCCGGGCGCGAGGTCAGCACCACCACGCCGTTCTGGTCGGTCAGCAGCAGTTGTTCCGGGGTGCGGCCCCAGAGGGTCTCGGTGTGGTCGAGGTCGACCTTGACCACCAGCACGCCGATCACCTTGTCGCGGTCGTGCACGGCGGCGGCGAAGAAGTAGCCGCGCTTGGCCGAGGTGGTGCCCTGGCCGAAGAAGCGCCCCAGGTGGCCTTCCATCGCTTCGATGAAGTAGGGGCGGAACGAGAAGTTGCGGCCGACGAAACTGTCCTGCTTGTCCCAGTTGGAGGCGGCCAGGGTGTTGCCGCTGACATCCATCAGGTACATCACCTCGGCGCCGGTCTGCTGGGTGATGTGCTTGAGCAGGCGGTTGGCGTTGGTCACCGCCTCGAGACGAAACGGGTCGGCCAGCACGCCACGCAGCGCCGGCAGGTCACCGAGGATTTGCGGCAGGGTTTCGTAGCGGTGCAGGGTGCCCAGCAGGTTGGCGACGTAGAGGTCGAGGGTCTGGCGGTTCTGCGAAGCCAGCTCGTCCTGGTAGTAGCGCTCGGCCAGGTGGTGCAATGGCCACAGCAGCGGGGCCAGGCACAGCGCCAGCAGGGCCAGGCTGCGCCAGCGTGGGCGGCGGGGAGGCGTGGGTCTTGGGATCATTGCGATAAGGGCGCCAGTAGGGTCTGGCGCAATTATGCGCTACTTGAGGCAGTCGATGAGTGCATCGTGCCAGTGCGGTTGGCTGACCTGCCATTCGCGGGCCAGACGCGAACAGTCCAGGCGTGAGTTGAGGGGGCGTCTTGCTGGTGTCGGGTATTCGCTGGAGGGGATGGGCAGCAGTTCGGCGCAGGGCAGGCCGCGGGCCTTGAGCTGTTCGCCGATGGCCTGGGCGAAGCCGAACCAGGAGGTTTCACCCTGGGCGGTCAGGTGGTAGGTGCCCCAGGCGCCGGCCTGGCCGTTCTGCCAGCGCTCGACCAGTGCACGCGTACTGGCGGCAATGGTGGCTGCCCAGGTCGGGGCGCCGATCTGGTCGTCCACCACTTTCAGTTGAGCGCGTTCCTGAAGCAGGCGCTGCATGGTCAGCAGGAAATTGCGTCCATGATGCGAATAGACCCAGCTGGTGCGCAGGATCAGGTGCTCGCCGGCGACAGCGGTGATGGCCAGTTCACCTGCCAGCTTGCTGCGGCCATAGACACTCAGCGGGCTGGGGGTGTCGTCTTCGTCGTAGGGGGCTGACTTGCTGCCGTCGAAGACATAGTCGGTGGAGTAGTGGATTAGCGGTGCGCCGAGCCGTGCGGCTTCTTCGGCCAGCACCCGGGGTGCTTCGGCGTTGATCGTGTAGGCTTGCCGCGTCTCGCTTTCAGCCTGGTCGACCGCGGTGTAGGCGGCGGCGTTGATGATCAGCGCCGGGGCAATCTGGCGCAGTGTGGCGCGCAGTTGTTCCGGGTGAGCCAGGTCGAGCCCGTCGCGACCGACCCGCCGCACATCGCCCAGGCCGCTCAGTGCGTCCTGAAGTGCCAGTGCGACCTGGCCATGGCTGCCACAGATGAGGATCCTCATGGGAACAGTGGCGCTTCGGCAAACGATGTGGCGGCCTGGTCCTTGGCCGACAGCAATGGTTGCAGGCCGTCCAACTGCCAGTCGATGGCCAGTTGAGGGTCGTCCCAGCGAATGCTCTGCTCGGCGTCGGGGTTGTAGTAGTCGGTGGTCTTGTAGAGCACCTCGGCCGACTCGCCCAGAACCCGGAAGCCATGGGCGAAACCGGGTGGCAGCCACAGCTGGCGGTGGTTGTCGGCGGACAGCCGCACCGCTACCCACTGCCCTAGGGTCGGCGAGCTGCCGCGGATGTCCACCGCAACGTCCAGGATCTCGCCCTGCAGCACGCGGACCAGCTTGCCCTGGGCATTTTGCAACTGGTAGTGCAGGCCGCGCAGCACACCGTGACCTGAGTGGGAGTGGTTGTCCTGGACGAACGGCGTGTCGATGCCGGTTTGCAGGGCGAAGTCGCGGGCGTTGTAGCTTTCGTAGAAGAACCCTCGGCTGTCACCGAACACCTTCGGTTCGATGATCAGGACCTCCGGGAGCGCGGTGGTAATGATGTTCATGGGTACTCTTCGGCCAGCTGGCTCAGGTATTGGCCGTAGCCGGTTTTTTGTAGTTCGCAGGCCTTGGCCAGTACCTGCTCGCGGCTGATCCAGCCCTTCTGGAAAGCGATTTCTTCGAGGCAGGCCACCTTCAGCCCTTGGCGATGTTCGAGGGTCTGCACATACTGCGAGGCCTCAAGCAGGCTGTCGTGGGTGCCGGTGTCGAGCCAGGCGAAGCCACGACCAAAGCGTTCGACGCGCAGGTCGCCGCGAGCCAGGTAGGCATTGTTGATGTCGGTGATCTCCAGTTCGCCGCGGGCTGATGGACGGATGCTCTTGGCGATGTTCACCACGTCGTTGTCATAGAAGTACAGGCCGGTCACGACGTAGCTGGACTTGGGGTGCAGGGGTTTCTCCTCGATCGACAGCGCTCGGCCATCGGCGTCGAACTCAATCACGCCGAAGCGCTCCGGGTCCTTGACCCAATAGCCGAACACGGTGGCGCCCGAGGGCTGTTGCACCGCGCGCTGCAATTGTTCGCTGAAGCCCTGGCCGTGGAAGATGTTGTCACCGAGGATCAGGCACACGGCATCGTCGCCGATGAACGATTCACCGATCAGGAACGCCTGTGCCAGCCCGTCGGGTGAGGGTTGTTCGGCATAGCTGATGCGGATACCGAACTGGCTGCCGTCACCGAACAGCTGGCGGTACTGCGGCAGGTCCTGTGGCGTGGAGATCAGCAGGATGTCGCGGATGCCGGCGAGCATCAGTACCGAAATCGGGTAGTAGATCATCGGCTTGTCGTAGATTGGCAGCAGCTGCTTGGAGACGCCGAGGGTGATGGGGTGCAGGCGGGTACCGGCGCCGCCGGCCAGGACGATACCTTTGGTCATGCGATCAGATCCTTGAGGTCGGCGTTGCCCAGGCGCTGGCCCCGATAGCTGCCGTCCTGGACCTGACGGCACCACTCCAAGTTGTCCAGGTACCACTGCACGGTCTTGCGCAGGCCAGAAGCGAAGGTTTCCTGGGGCGACCAGCCGAGCTCGCGCTCGATCCTGCTGGCATCGATGGCATAGCGCAGGTCATGGCCCGGCCGATCCTGGACGTGGGTGATCAGATCGGCGTAGCGGGTCACTCCGAGCGGATGGACGGGCGCCAACTCTTCCAGCAAGCAGCACAGGGCCTGTACCACGCCGATATTGCTTTGCTCGTTGTGACCGCCGATGGCATAGGTCCGGCCGACTTCACCTGCGGTCACGACCTGGAGCAGGGCGCGCACGTGATCCTCGACATACAGCCAGTCGCGGACCTGCTGTCCATTGCCGTAGACCGCAAGCGGCTTGCCGGCCAGGGCGTTGAGGATGGTCAGCGGGATCAGTTTCTCTGGGAAGTGATATGGACCGTAGTTGTTGGAACAGTTGCTGATCACTGTCGGCAGGCCATAGGTGCGGTGCCAGGCGCGGACCAGGTGATCGGCTGCCGCCTTGCTGGCCGAGTAGGGGGAACTGGGCGCGTATGAGCTGTTTTCATTGAACAGGTCACCGGTGTCCTGCAGATCGCCGAAGACCTCGTCGGTGGAAACGTGATGGAAGCGGAATGCTCCACGGGCGGGCTCGTTCAGCGTGCTCCAGTAGCCTCGGGTGGCTTCCAGCAGGCTGTAGGTACCGACAATGTTGGTCTGGATGAAGTCCGCCGGGCCGTCGATGGAGCGGTCGACATGCGACTCCGCGGCCAGGTGCATGATGGCGTCCGGCTGGAACCTGGCAAGCACGGCGCTGACGCCGGCCTGGTCGGCGATATCGCCCTGGACGAATTCATAGCGGCTGTTGCCGGCGACTCGCAGCAGCGATTGCAAGTTGCCCGCGTAGGTCAACTTGTCGAGGTTGAGCACCTCATGATCGGTGTGATCGATCAGGTGACGAACCAGGGCCGAGCCGATGAAACCGGCGCCGCCGGTGACGAGAATGCGCATGTGCGGGTGCCTGTTTGGAAAGCGTATTGCCAGGAGCGTAGCTTGTTGGCTGGCATCGCTTGTGGCAAGTCGTGAATGCAGGACGGCCTGTCGTCTGTGCAGGGATGCCACTTGCTTATCGGCAGCCGCGATGGCGATATAGGCGACAAAAAACGAGGTTCCCGTCCATGCCCCTGAGTACCCTGATCCAGCGTTCCAGCCAGCCCGGCCCCTCCCTCGGCGAGGCCCATGCTCATGCCTTGTTGCGCTCGCATTACGATCTGCAAGGCAGCCTGCAGGCGCTAGGCAGCCAGCAGGACCTCAATTTTCGCGTGGACAGCGTTCAGGGGCGGTTTGTGCTCAAGGTCTGTCATGGCAGCTATGCGGCGATCGAACTGCAGGCGCAGCATGCGGCCCTGGCGTTTCTGCGTGGGCAAGGCGTGCCGGTGCCTATGGTGCGTCCGGCGAACACGGGTGAGCCGCTGCTGGAACTCGAGATCGATGGCCAACCATTGCGCGCCCGTCTGCTCGATTATATCGATGGTCAGCCTCTGACCCGCCTGGAACACATGCCGGCGCGGGTGATGGCCGAGCTCGGCACGCTCTGCGCCGAGGTCGACAAGGCGCTGGCCGGCTTCGACCATCCGGGGCTCGAGCGTACCCTGCAGTGGGATCCACGGCACGCCTCGGTGCTGATCGAGCACCTGTTGCCGGTGTTGCAGGATGCCCAGCGTCGCGAGCAGGTGGCAAAGGTCGCACGGTTGGCGGCCGCTCGCCTGCAACCGCTGGTCGGGCAATTGCCGGTCCAGGCCGTGCACTTGGACATCACCGACGACAACGTGGTCTGGGCCCGCGACGACCAGCGCCAATGGCAGGTGCAGGGTGTCATCGACTTCGGCGACCTGCTGCGCACTTGGCGTATCGCCGACCTGTCTGTGACCTGCGCGGCACTGCTGCACCACGCCGAGGGCGACCCGTTGCGCATCCTGCCGGCGATCAGCGCCTACCACGCGGCAAACCCGCTGCAGGAAGCGGAACTGCGTGCCCTCTGGCCGCTGGTGCTGAACCGCGCGGCGGTGCTGGTGCTTAGTACCGAGCAGCAACTGGCTGTCGATCCGGACAACCAGTACACCCGCGACAACATCGCCCATGAATGGGAGATATTCGATACTGCCTGCGCCGTACCCGCCGGGCTGATGGAGGCGGCGATCCTGCAGGCGGCGGGCCAGGTACCCGTGACGCCGGACATGAGCGGTTGCGTCGCGTTGCTGCCGAGCCTTGCCGGGCAGCCGGTCGCCCGGGTCGACCTGGGCGTGCTCAGCCCCCTCTGCGAAGCGGGCAACTGGGAGCAACCGGGCTTCGACCAGCGTATGCTCGCCGCCCAGCCGGGCCCTGCGTGCAGCCTCCATGGGCAGTACCGCCTGTCTCAAACCCATATCGATCGGCCTGAAGAGCCGGCCACCTGTGCCCTGGGCGTGGAACTGAACCTGTTGCCCGGCAGCCCGCTGCAAGCTCCCGAGGCCGGTGTCTGGCAACGCATCGGAGATGGCCGCGGTTGCCTGCGGACCGCGCACTGGAGCCTGTGGCTCGCCGGCCTGGAAGAGGCGCCGGCCGATGGCCAGGCGCTGCTCAAGGGGCAGGCGCTGGGTGCGACCTGCGGCTTCCTCAGCGTGCAGCTGTGCCTGGATGCCGATACCCGCCCACCGTTCTTTGCCATGCCGTCCCACGCTGCAGCCTGGCTGGCCTTGTGCCCGTCACCGCGCACCCTGCTGGGCTTTGACTGCGATGCCGAACCACTGGCCGACCCACAGGCCCTGCTGGCCCGACGCGATGCCAGTTTCGCCCGCTCGCAGAAGCATTACTACGCCCAGCCGCCGCACATCGAGCGCGGCTGGCGCAACTACCTGATCGACATGCAGGGCCGTTCGTACCTGGACATGCTCAACAACGTCGCGGTGCTCGGCCATGGCCATCCGCGCATGGTCGCCGAGTCGGCGCGCCAGTGGTCGCTGGTCAACACCAACTCGCGCTTCCACTACGCGGCCATTGCCGAGTTCTCCGAGCGTCTGCTGGAAGTGGCTCCGGAAGGCTTCGACCGGGTATTCCTGGTCAACAGCGGCACCGAAGCCAACGACTTGGCGATCCGCCTGGCCTGGGCCTACAGCGGCGGGCGCGACCTGCTCAGCGTGCTGGAGGCCTACCACGGCTGGTCGGTGGCCACCGACGCGATCTCCACCTCCATCGCCGACAACCCCCAGGCCCTGGAGACCCGCCCGGACTGGGTGCATCCGGTGGAGGCGCCGAACACCTTTCGTGGGCGTTACCGGGGCGCTGACAGTGCCGCCGACTACTTGCGCGATGTCGATGCCAAGCTGGCCGATCTCGACACCCGTGGCCGCCAGCTGGCCGGGATGATCTGCGAGCCGGTGTACGGCAACGCGGGGGGCATCTCGTTGCCGCCGGGCTACCTGCGCGAGGCCTATGCCAAAGTGCGCCAGCGCGGCGGGGTGTGCATCGCCGACGAGGTGCAGGTCGGCTATGGACGCCTGGGCGAGTATTTCTGGGGCTTCGAGGAGCAGGGCGTGGTACCGGACATCATCACCATGGCCAAGGGCATGGGCAACGGCCAGCCGCTGGGCGCGGTGATCACCCGCCGCGAGATCGCCGAGGCGTTGGAGGCCGAGGGCTATTTCTTCTCCTCGGCCGGGGGCAGCCCGGTCAGTTGTCGCATCGGCATGGCGGTGCTGGATGTGATGCGCGACGAAGGACTGTGGGACAACGCCCGTGACGTCGGCCGCCACTTCAAGGCACGCCTGCAGGCGTTGGTCGATAAACATCCGCTAGCCGGCGCCGCCCACGGTTCCGGGTTCTACCTGGGGCTGGAACTGGTGCGCGATCGCCAGACCCTGGAGCCGGCGACCGAGGAGACCATGATCCTGTGCGATCGCCTGCGCGACCTGGGGATCTTCATGCAACCGACCGGCGACTACCTGAACATCCTCAAGATCAAGCCGCCGATGTGCACCACGCGGGCCAGCGTGGACTACTTTGTCGACTGCGTGGAGCGGATTCTGGGTGAAGGCTTATAAAATCGATTCTTATCGATTTTCAATGGCGCCTTATGCGAAAACGGTCTCGTGGCTTGCTTTTAAAGTCGATATTTATCGGATATAAGTGTTCGCCATTGAACAGCCGGGACCGCTTTGCGGTCCTTTCGCGACGCAAGGCCGCTCCTACAGGGATAGCGTTCGACCTGTGGGATCGGCCTTGCGTCGCGAAAGGCGCGCAAAGCGGACCCCGGACCACCGACAGTTGCCATTAGAGGTCATCGATGAAAACGCTCAACTCGACCCCCCGCGCCGACGGTTTCCACATGCCCGCCGAGTGGGCCCCGCAAACCCAGGTGTGGATGGTCTGGCCGGAGCGCCCGGACAACTGGCGCCTGGGTGGCAAGCCGGCGCAGGCCGCGCACGTGACCCTGGCCAAGGCCATTGCCCGATTCGAGCCGGTCACCGTGGCGGTGTCTGCCGGCCAGTACGCGAACGCCCGTCGCCAGCTTGACCTGCCGAACATCCGCGTGGTCGAAATCAGCAACGACGACGCCTGGGTACGCGATACCGGCCCGACCTTCGTCATCAACGACCACGGCGAAGTGCGTGGCGTGGACTGGGGCTTCAACGCCTGGGGCGGCTTCGACGGTGGCCTGTACGCCCCCTGGAACCGCGACGAGGAGCTTGCCGCCAAGGTCATGGAAATGGAGCGTGTGCAGCGCTACCACACCGAGGGCTTCGTGCTCGAGGGCGGTTCGATCCATGTCGACGGCGAAGGCACCCTGATCACCACCGAGGAATGCCTGCTCAACCGCAACCGCAACCCGCACCTGAACCGCGAACAGATCGAGGAGATCCTGCGCGAGCACCTGACGGTGGAGACCATCGTCTGGCTGCCGGACGGCCTGTACAACGACGAGACCGATGGTCACGTCGACAACTTCTGCTGTTACGTCAGCCCCGGCGAAGTGTTACTGGCCTGGACCGATGATTCCAATGACCCCAACTACGCACGCTGCCACGCCGCCTACGAGGTGCTGAAAAACACCCGTGACGCCAAAGGGCGCGAGTTCGTGGTGCACAAGATGCCGATCCCTGGGCCGCTGTATGCCACCCAGGCAGAATGCGACGGCGTCGATCACGTGGTGGGCAGCCAGGAGCGCGATCCTTCGGTACGCCTGGCCGGTTCCTACGTGAACTTCCTGATCGTCAACGGCGGCATCATCGCCCCGAGCTTCGACGACCCGGCCGACGCGCAGGCCAGAGCGATCCTGGCCAAGGTCTTCCCGGATCACGAAGTGGTGATGATCCCGGGGCGTGAGCTGCTGCTTGGCGGTGGCAATATCCATTGCCTGACCCAGCAGCAGCCGGCGCCGGTAAAACGTTGACCGGCCAATGAATGAAAAACCCGTCGAGCGACGGGTTTTTTTATGCTCGCGATAGTCGGTCGGACTGTATGGCACAGCAATTGTATTGATTTTTCCTCGTGCTTCAGACGAATGGGCCTACGCCAATCTGTAACGCGTCTGAAGTAACTTAGCCGCTCACTAGGCCCGGGGAGTACGTGAGGAAATGAACGCAGCAAGTGAGTCGGCTTTGCCCGCAACGGCAGCCTGTCACCAATCGCTCAGAATCCTGGCTCAGTGGTTGAAACGTCATGGAGACAATCGGGTCAGGACGACCGACCCACGACGCCTGCTGGATGGGCGATACCCTCAAGGTCTGATCAGCGAGGAAGAGCTCGAAGCTCTGCTGGCTGTCTGGCATTGATCGGGAAGGAACCCGCCGCAGAAAAAAACGCCACCGCTTTTGCGGTGGCGTTTTCGTTTTGGGGCGCGAATGGCCTGACGGGCGCTGACGATCAGAAACTGTAGGTCCCGGTCACCACCAGGCTGCGCGGATCGCCCACCTGGATCTGCGCCGCGCTCGTGGCCGAGCTGTAGTAGGTCTTGTCGGTGATGTTGCTCAGCGCCGCGCGCACGTCCCAGTCGTGGGTGCGGTAGCCCGCCAGTGCGTCCCAGCGGCCGTAGCCCGGCAGGATCACGGTGTTCTGGTTGTCGGCGTAGCGGTCGCCGACCAGGGTCAGGCCGGTTTCGGCGTACCAGCCAAGCTCCGGTTTCCAGGTCACGAACAGGCTTGCGTTGCGCTTGGCCACGTCGTTGATGCGGTTGCCTTGCTGGCCGTTGTTGTCCTTGACGATGGTCGCGTCCTGCAGGCCGATGCCGCCGCGCACATACCAGTTGCCCACGACGTTGCCGGTGGCGGTCAGCTCGATGCCGCGCGAGCGTTGCAGGCCGCTGAGCTGGATCAGCTCCGGGTTGATCGGGTCGCGGGTACGGCGGTTGTAAAGTTCCAGTTCGTAGATCGCGAGGGTGGTGCTCAGGCGTTCGTCGAACCACTCGCTCTTGACCCCGATCTCCTTCTGCCGGGTCTGCTCCGGGTCGGTCTGGTTGGTGTTGCCGGCAGCGCCTGGGGTGATGCCGATCAGGCCGCCACCGACCGGGGAGTAGGTCTTGCTCCAGGAGGCATAGAAGGAGTGATCTTGCCAGGGCGTGTAGACCACGCCGATGCGTGGACTGAAGCTGTTGTCCTTCTGTTTTTCCGAGAGGTTGCGCAGTTTGTTGGTGGTATCCACCTCGAACTGGTCGAAGCGTACGCCTGCCAGCAGTTGCCACTGGTCGTTGAGGCGGATCTGGTCCTGCAGGTAGATCCCGGTGCTCTCGACATCGGTGTGGTTGTTGCTGGACACCCGCATGGTGCCATTGTGCTGCTGGCGGGCCGTTGCGCCCTGCAGGGGCACCGAAGGCACACCAACGCCCTGGTGCAGCAGCGAGTTGCGGCGCTGTTCGCCCATTTCCAGGCCAACCAGCAGGGTGTGCTCAAGGCCGAAGGTTTCTACATGGCCTTCCAGTTCGACGGTGTTGTACAGGTTGCGGGTGCTCAGGTCCTGTTGCCAGCGCTGGCGGTCCACCAACCCCGTGGCGGGGCGGTAGGCGGTCAGGTAGGTGTTGTCGAAGTCGCTTTCCAGGGTGAACAGGCTGAAGGTGTGGCGCAGTTGCCACTGGTCGTTCAGCTCGTAGTTCAGGCGCGAGCGCAGTGATTCGGCGCGGTCGTTGATGTAGTCGCGCTGGGTGTCGCCGTAGGTGGTCTTGCGGCTGACGTCGGCCGTGCGTCCGGTGAGCGGGTTGCCGGGGATGCCGCGATCGGGGGTGCGGTCATAGCGGCTGTATTCGTACTGCACCAGCCAGTTCAGCTCGGGGGTGATCTGCCAGCTCATGGACGGGGCGAACAGCTGGCGGTGATTGCCGTCGATGCCGTCGCGGAAGCTGTTCTTGTCCTCGTTGCCCAGGTTCAGGCGCAGGCTGAGGGTGTCGCTGGGGTCGGCGCTGAGGTCGGCGTACAGGCTGCGCAGGTCCTGGCTGCCGCCCTGGGCCTCGATGCTCGAGCGGCGGCCGTGCTCCGGCGCCTTGCTCACCCGGTTGACGATGCCGCCCTGGCTGCCACGGCCATAGAGCACCGCCGCCGGGCCCTTGAGCACCTCGACCCGCTCGATGTTGTGCAGGTCGCGGGTGTACTGGCTATCGTCGCGGATGCCGTCCAGGTAGAAGTCGTTGCTGGCGTCGAAGCCGCGGATGCGCAGGCTGTCGAAGCGGGTGTCGGCGCCGCTGCTGACGTTGGGGATACCTTCCAGCGCCTTGCCCAGGTTGCTGCTGCCATAGTCCAGCACGTTGCGGGTCTTCACCGAATCGATGGCCTGCGGCACATAGCGCGCCGGGGTCGAGGTACGGGTCGCGGTGGTCACGTCCTTGACCCGCGGATTGTCCTCTTCGCGGGTGCTGTCGGCGGTCACCGAGGTTTCCGGCAGGGTCGTGGTGGCGGCACTGGCCAGGCCGGCGCTGAACAGCAGCGACAGGCTCAGGGTCAGGGGGGAAAGGCGGCAGGGGGCAGGCATCGAAGGCGTCCAAGGGAAGGAGTGAGAAATTGGGCGCGAATGGTAATGCTTGTTATTTGCTGTTGCATCGACATTTGTAAAGGGTTGTCTTTACAAATGTTTCAAGATATTGCAATTCATTTGGGTGCATTGAGTTTGATAGGGGTGGCCGTGTGGATGTGTCAGGTGACGGGCAGCGGGAGGATGCACGGCCGTATGACGGTTTTCTAGATTTCGCCCGCTTTCCATAAAAGAGACAAATTTGCGCTGACCCAAGGCAGATATGCATGGAAATGCACCAGTCATGACCTTGTTTTTGGTTATATAAACCTGCATTTCACGTTTTTTTGACATGTATAAGCAGGCAGGGCTAGGATTCGGCCTCTACGCCTGCTGGCCATGATCTGGCCATGCGGCTGCAAGGCCCGTTGCAGACCATTGGCGGGCCTTTCGGCTTGGATCCGCATAGCGTCGAACCTACGAAGGGGCGTTGGTTCCTGGCGTTCTAATGCAGAGCGTTTTTGAATACGAAATAAGGAAAACAACATGTTGAAAACCAGGATCAGCCTGGTCGCCCTGGCGATGATCGCCGCGACCCAGGCACAGGCCAATGAGCAGGCCGAAAGCAAGGGCTTCATCGAGGACAGCCACGCCAACGTCCTGCTGCGCAACGCCTTCATCAACCGTGACAAGAAGCACGGCACCAACGACCAGTCCCAGTGGGGCCAGGGCGTCATAGCCAACTTCTCCTCCGGCTTCACCCAGGGCACCGTTGGCGTGGGTGTCGACGCCTTCGGTCTGTACGCCCTGCGCCTGGATGGCGGCAAAGGCCGTAACGGCGGTGGCGGTATCGATTTCTTCAAGCGTGAAAACACGGTCAACGAGCGTGAACGCAGCGATGCTGCCAATGACCTCGCCCGCGCCGGTGCGGCGATCAAATTCCGCGTCTCCAACACCGTGCTCAAGTACGGTGACCAGATGCCGGCCCTGCCGGTCCTGCAGTACGACGATTCGCGCCTTTTGCCAGAAAGCTTCAGCGGGACTTCGATCACCTCCAAAGAGATCAAAGGCCTGGAGCTGAACGCTGGGCGTTTCACCAGCGAAGTGCAAAAGAGCGCCCAAGGTCACGACAGTGGTCGTTTGAAGGCAATCAATGTACTGGGCGGTAGCTACAAGTTCACTGACAACTTCACCGCGTCGCTGTACACCGCCGACAACGAAGACGTGATGAAAAAGCACTACCTGGGCATGAACTACGTCTACCCGATCGCGGCAGACCAGTCCCTGACCTTGGACTTCAATGGCTATAAGTCCAAGCTCGACAAGAAGTTCATCGAAAAATGGGGCATGCGTGAGGGCGATCAGGACAACACTATCTGGAGCCTGGCGGCTACCTATGCGTACGGTCCTCACTCGGTAACCATCGCGCACCAACGCAGTACTGGCGATACCGGCTACAACTACGGCGGTTACCAGCGTGATGGCGGCTTCGGCGATGGTGGTTCGACCATTTACCTGGCCAACTCCTACTGGTCCGACTTCAACGCAGAAGACGAGCGCTCCTGGCAGATCGGCTACGGCCTGGACTTTGGCGCATTCGGCGTCCCTGGCCTGACCTACAAAGTTGCCTACGTGCGTGGTGACAACATCAACACCCACGGCAATGGTGAAGGTAAAGAGCGCGAAATCTTCAACCAGCTGCGTTACGTCGTACAAGAAGGCCCGGCCAAGGACCTGTCGGTCAAGCTGCGTAGCTCCTTCCTGCGTACTTCGCGCAACGTCGCCGACTTCTACATGGATGACGGCAACGAAGTCCGCGTATTCGTCGAGTACCCGATCAGCATCTTCTGATCCTGATCCCGCGTCACCCGCAGCCCCGGCCTATGCCGGGGCTGTTTCTTTCCGGCGCACGTTGACCGCCGCCGCCACCTCGATTTCACCCGTCTGCGGCGCGAAGCTGTCGCTGCGCGCCATCCGCCACATCCGTGCATAGAACTCGCTGTCGATCGCGCCGCTGAGCAGTTCGCCCGGCTTGAGGAAAGTGTGCAACTGCGAAAACAGGCTGATCTCGCTGGCGCTGATACGCCGCGCCAGGTGCTTGGGCTTGAGCTCAGAGGGATGGTCCAGGCCAGCGGCGGCAAGCATCTCGGCCAGGGCATGCAAGGTATTGCGGTGGAAGCTGGCGACCCGCTCGGCCTTCTCCGGCACCACCAGCGCGCGCTGGCGCAGCGGGTCCTGGGTCGCCACCCCGGTGGGGCACTTGTTGGTGTGGCAGCTCTGCGACTGGATGCAGCCGATGGCGAACATGAAGCCCCGCGCCGAGTTCACCCAGTCCGCGCCGATGGCCAGCACACTGGCGATGTCGAAGGCGCTGACCAGCTTGCCCGCCGCACCGATGCGGATGCGCTCGCGCAGGTTCAACCCCACCAGGGTGTTGTGTACGAACATCAGGCCCTCGCGCAGGGGCACGCCCATGTTGTCAGAGAACTCCCGGGGCGCCGCGCCGGTGCCGCCTTCCTTGCCGTCGACGACGATGAAGTCCGGGGTGATGCCGGTGGCCAGCATGGCCTTGGCGATGCCCATGAATTCCCACGGGTGGCCCAGGCAGAACTTGAAACCCACCGGCTTGCCGCCAGACAGCTCGCGCAGCCGGGCGACGAACTGCAGCAACTCCCGTGGCGTGCTGAAGGCACTGTGGGCGGCCGGCGAGATGCAGTCCTCGCCTTCGCGCACGCCCCGGGTGTTGGCGATCTCGGCGCTGACCTTGTGCCCCGGCAGGATCCCGCCATGGCCCGGCTTGGCGCCCTGGCTGAGCTTGATCTCGATCATCTTCACCTGAGGCGAGCGTGCCTGTTCGGCGAAGCGATCGGGGTCGAAGTGGCCGTCTTCGGTACGGCAGCCGAAATAACCGCTGCCGATTTCCCAGATCAGGTCGCCGCCGTGTTCGCGGTGGTAGGGGCTGATGCTGCCCTCACCGGTGTCATGGGCGAAGCGGCCCAGGCGCGCGCCCTTGTTCAACGCGGCGATGGCGTTGGCGCTGAGGGCGCCGAAGCTCATGGCCGAGATATTGAAGATCGACGCCGAGTACGGCTGACGGCACTGCGGGCCGCCGATGCGGATGCGGAACGAGGCCGGGTCGGGCATCGGCACTGGCAGCATCGAATGGCTGATGAACTCGAAGCCTGGTTTATAGGCGTCGTTGAGGGTGCCGAAGGCTTTCTCGGCGCTTTCGTTCTTGGCCCGGGCGTAGACCAGCGAACGCTGGGCGCGGGAGAACGGCAGCTTGTCGTCGTCGCCTTCGATCAGGTACTGGCGGATCTCCGGGCGGACGGTTTCGATCAGGTAGCGGATGTTGCCCAGGATCGGATAGTTGCGGCGCACCGCGTGGTGGCGTTGGCGCAGGTCGTTGAGGCCGACCAGGCTGAGCAGGGCGCTGATGACGGTGAAGGGCCAGAGCCCGTCGTGCTGGGCGAGGAAGGGTAGGCTGGCGAGGGTGAACAGCAGGCACAGGGTCAGGCAGGCGTAGCGGCTGGGGAGTGCGTCTTTCATGGGGCCATCGCAGACAGGGTGACCGGCCTAGGATAGGCAAAGCGCAGCAGCGGAAAACCAGGGCGATTGGTAAAACACTATTACCTGGGGGGGGCCAAAAGCTTGTCGGTTTCGGGCCCATCGCGGGGCAACTCCGCGATGAGGCCCTCGGTGTCACTGTTTGAACACCTGCTTCACCCGGCCGTCGATTTCGCCCTTGTCGCCCTGGCCCGAAGCCTTGGCCTGCGGACCGCCGCCCAGGTTCAGGTCGAGCTTGCCATCGGTATTGATGATCCCGTCCGCCGTTGCATGGATATTGAACTTGGCGCAGCTGATATTGATGGTGCCGTCGGACTTCAATTCGATCACGCTGTCGCCACAGACCAGGCGGATCTGGTCGCCGGCATCCATCACATAGTTGCCGTGCACACTGTCGCGCTTGTCGCCACCGACCAGCAGGATGTCGCGATGGCGCACCGAGCGCAGGCGGTCCTGGCCGATGGTCACGGTCTCGATCATGCCCACGGTCTTGACCCGGCTGATGCCCACCGACAACGTCTGGTTCTGCTCCACCACCGTGTCCATGTTGCGTTCGGCATGCACGTACAACTGCTCGGCGCCCTTCTTGTCCTCCATGCGGATTTCATTGAAGTTGGCCGGGCTGCCGCCCTTGCTCGAACGGCTCTTCATGCCGCTTTGCGTGGCGCTGCCGGGCAGGTCGTAGGGCACCGTCTGCTCGGCGTTGTAGACCCGCCCGGTGATGATCGGTCGGTCGGGGTCGCCTTCGAGAAAACTGACGATCACCTCCTGGCCGATCCGCGGCACCTGGATCGAGCCCCAGTTCTTGCCCGCCGTGGCTTGCGACACGCGGATCCAGCACGAGCTGTTCTCGTTGGACTGATCGTGGCGGTCCCAGTGGAAGTGCACCTTGACCCGGCCATACTGGTCGGTCCAGATCTCCTCGCCGGCAGGGCCGACCACCACGGCCGTCTGCGGGCCCTTGACGATCGGCCGCAGGGTGCTGCCCACCGGGCGGTAGCTTTGCTGGGCGTCGATGCAGCTGAGGTTGCTCTCGAACTGCGCCGCACCGCTGCCGCCACCGCTTTCCAGGCGCTCCTGGTGCACGTAGTAGCGGGCGGCGACGATCAGGTACTCGCGGTTCTGGTCCTGGCGGCTGAAGTTGCTCAGGCTGAACAGATGGCCGCTGCCCAGACCCCGGGCATTGCCGCGCAGCTCGACCCGCTCGTGCAGGCTCTGCAGCGACTCCAGGCGGGTGCGGGCGTAGTGCTCGCCGTCCTGGGTCTGCTCGTAGGCGCCGGGGTAGTCGTACAACGGGTAGTCGCCGGCCTGGTGCGGGCGCGGCATCGCCGAGCGCACGTCGATGCGCGCGCTGGGGCGCTGGAAGTCGTAGTCGTTGAGCTCCAGGGAGCCGGGCTGGACCTCCTGGGCCAGGTGCCAGTCGTTGATATGGTCGCGCTCGCGGTGCTGGCCGTCCGGCGGGTAGTAGGGCACGGTCTCGTAGCCCGGGGCCTTTTGGTGCGCGCCGTAGGCGTCGGCCAGCACCAGCACGTGGCGTTCCTGCTCATGGCGGAAGAAGTAGTAGATGCCTTCTTCCTCCATCAGCCGGCTGACGAAGTCGAAGCTGGTCTCGCGGTACTGCACGCAGTATTCGCGCTCGCGGTAGTTGCGGCTCAGGGCGTCCTCGAAGTCCGAGAAGCCCAGGTCGCGGAACACCTGCTTGATGATCTGGGGCGCGCTCAGGTGCTGGAAGATCCGGCAGTCGCTGGTGCGTGTCAGCAGCCACAGCCACGGACGCAAGGTGACGCGGTAGCTGGCGAACTGGCCCTGGTCCACCGACTGGCTGCAACGGGCGACGATGCCGTGGAAATACCGCGAGCTGCCGACGCTCTGCTGCACGCTCAGGCTCATCGGCTTGCCCAGCAACTGGTTGAGGTCGATGGCCGGGTCGTCGCTGGTCAGCTGCAGCTCGAAGTCGAACAGGCGGCCGAGTTCCTCGCTGCCGCCCATTTCGGCAAGGATCAGCTTGTCCGGCCCCAGGGGGCTGTTGATCTGCGCCAGGCGCGTGAACTGCTTGAACAGCATGGTCGGTCCTGTCAGTCGGCGGCGCCGAAGTCATAGTGCAAGTCGTTGTCACGACGGCTGATGCTGACGCTGGCCAGCGGCTTGCCCTCGAGCAGGCGGGTCAGGAACTCGCGGCTCATGTCCGGCAGCAGGCCGTTGGTGAGGATGGCGTCGATCATGCGGCCTCCGCTTTCGGTCTCGGTGCAGCGCGAGACGATCAGCTCGACCACGCCGTCGTCGTAGGCGAAGCCGACCTTGTGGGTGCCTTCCACGCGCTTGCGGATGCGCTCCAGCTGCAGGCGGGTGATGGCCTTGAGCATGGCGTCGCTGAGTGGGTAGTAGGGGATGGTCACCAGGCGGCCGAGCAGCGCCGGCGGGAAGATCTCCAGCAGCGGCTTGCGCAGCGAGGTGGCCACGGCCTCCGGGTCGGGCAGGGCCTGTGGGTCCTTGCAGATGTTGGCGATCAGCTCGGTGCCAGCGTTGGTGGTGAGCAGGATCAGGGTGTTGCGAAAATCGATCTGGCGGCCTTCTCCGTCTTCCATCACGCCCTTGTCGAACACCTGGAAGAAGATCTCGTGCACGTCGGGGTGGGCTTTCTCCACCTCGTCCAGCAGCACCACGCTGTACGGGCGACGGCGCACCGCCTCGGTCAGCACGCCGCCCTCGCCGTAGCCGACATAGCCGGGTGGGGCGCCCTTGAGGGTGGAGACGGTGTGGGCCTCCTGGAACTCGCTCATGTTGATGGTGATCAGGTTCTGCTCGCCGCCGTACATGGCCTCGGCCAGGGCCAGCGCGGTCTCGGTCTTGCCCACCCCGGAGGTGCCGGCGAGCATGAACACGCCGATGGGCTTGTTCGGGTTGTCGAGGCCGGCGCGGGAGGTCTGGATGCGCTTGGCGATCATCTTCAGCGCGTGGTCCTGGCCGATGATGCGCTTGGCCAGGTGGCTGTCGAGGTTGAGCACGGTCTCGATCTCGTTGCGCGCCATGCGGCCTACCGGGATGCCGGTCCAGTCGGCGACCACCGAGGCCACCGCCTGGTAGTCCACGGTCGGCAGGATCAGCGGGCTCTCGCCTTGCAGCTGGCTCAGACGCTGCTGCAGGTCGACGAGTTTTTCGCGCAGTTCATGGCTGCCCTGCACGTCCACTTCCTGATCGACCACGCCGACCTGTTCACGTAGTTGCGCGCGGGTGGCCAGAAGCTCGTCAACCAGGGCTTTCTCCTCCGCCCAGCGGCTTTCCAGGGCGGCCAGGCGCTCGCGCTCCTCGGCCAGCAGGCTGTCGGCCTGGGCTTGGCGCTGCTCGGTGCTGACGCCGATGGCGGCTTCCCGGGCAATGATCTGCAGTTCCACCTCCAGCGCCTCGATGCGCCGGCGGCTGTCGTCCACCTCGGCCGGCACCGCGTGCAGGCTGATGGCGACGCGGGCGCAGGCGGTGTCGAGCAGGCTCACCGACTTGTCCGGCAGCTGGCGCGCCGGAATATAGCGGTGCGACAGCTTCACGGCGGCTTCCAGCGCTTCGTCGAGGATCTGCACCTGATGGTGCTTCTCCATGGTCGAGGCCACGCCGCGCATCATCAGCAGCGCCTTGGCCTCGCTCGGCTCGTCCACCTGGACCACCTGGAAACGCCGGGTCAAGGCCGGGTCCTTCTCGATATGCTTTTTGTATTCGGCCCAGGTGGTCGCGGCCACGGTGCGCAGGCTGCCACGGGCCAGGGCCGGCTTGAGCAGATTGGCGGCATCACCGGTGCCGGCCGCGCCGCCGGCACCGACCAGGGTATGGGCTTCGTCGATGAACAGGATGATCGGCTTGGGCGAGGCCTGCACGTCTTCGATCACCTGGCGCAGGCGCTGTTCGAACTCGCCTTTCATGCTGGCACCAGCTTGCAGCAGGCCGACGTCCAGGCTGCGCAGTTCGACGTCCTTGAGTGCCGGCGGCACGTCGCCGGCGACGATGCGCAGGGCGAAGCCTTCGACCACGGCGGTCTTGCCGACGCCGGCCTCGCCGGTGAGGATCGGGTTGTTCTGGCGGCGGCGCATGAGGATGTCGACCAGCTGGCGGATCTCCTCGTCACGGCCGACGATGGGGTCGAGCTTGCCGCTGCGGGCCTGCTCGGTGAGGTCGACGGTGAAGCGCTTGAGCGCCTCCTGCTTGCCCATCGCCGCCGGGGCCACGGCGCCGCTGGCCTCGCCCGGCGCGGCGGCGCTGAAGCCGTCGCTGGCGGCCAGGTTGTTTTCCGGCGAGTCGCCGACGTACTCGTCGAAACGCTCGCTCAGCGCCTCGACCTTCAGTTTGGCGAACTCGCTGGACAGCCCCAGCAGCGCATTGCGCAGGCTCGGGGTCTTGAGGATGCCGACCAGCAGGTAGCCGGTGCGCACCTGGCTTTCGCCGAACATCAGGCTACCGTAGACCCAGCCGCGCTCGACGGCTTCCTCGACCTGGGAGGACAGGTCGGTGATCGAGGTCGAGCCCCGTGGCAGGCGGTCCAGGGCATCGGTCAGGTCGCGGGCCAGGCGCGCCGGCTCGACGTTGAACTGGCGGATGATGCGGTGCAGGTCGCTGTCCTGCAGCTGCAGCAGCTGGTGCAGCCAGTGCGCCAGCTCGACATAGGGGTTGCCCCGCAGCTTGCAGAACACCGTGGCGGCCTCGATGGCCTTGTAGGCGACGCTGTTGAGTTTGCCGAACAGCGCGGCGCGGCTGATTTCACCCATGGTCCTGACTCCTTGTGAGGGGCGCGGCGACCGGCTGGTCGGCGTAGTACCGGGCCAGCTTCAGGTCGCGTGCATCGTGCGAGGGGCGGCCGAGCCAGGTGTCGAACCCCAGGCGTTGACCGGCATTGAGTTGCAGCGCGGGCACCTGGCCCTGCGCGAGGATGAGGTTGAGGTCCCAGTCCAGTTCCTGGCCCAGGTACTCGGCGACCCAGGCCGCCAGCTCGATAAACGCCTGCCCGCCGGGGAGCAGCGCGTGGTACTGGTCGAGCGTCAGCGGGCCCAGGCACAGGCGGAACTTGTGCTGGCGGTCCCAGACGTAGCGGCCCAGGCACAGGTCGATGCCCAGGCGGTTGGCGCGCACGCCGAGCTGGCTGCGCTCGGGCAGCTCCAGCCACTGGCCGACGTACTCTTCGAGCTGCACCGGGACGCCGAAATAGCTCGACAGGATGCTGCACAGGCCGTCCGGGTAGCGGGTCTGCGCCGCCAGGTGGCCGGACCAGTGCAGCTTGGCGGTGTCGGCCAGCGGCCCCTGGTCTTGCAGTTCCGGCTGGCCGCGGCCGCTGAGGGCGGCCAGGCGCGCGGCCCAGTAGTCGTCACCGGGGCGGTCGTGGCTGACGGTCGGCCGGGCCTCGGCCCAGGCGCGGTAGAACAGGCTCAGCAAGCGGTGGTGGAAGATGTCGAGGAAGCGTTTGCTGGTCGGGTCGGCGTGGTTGCGCTGGCGTTCGCGCATGTACTCGGTCAGGTGCAGCGGCAACGGGCCGTTGGGGCCGCCGAGGCCGAAGAAGAACTGCTCCAGGCGCGCTGGCTGATCGTCGTTGGCCGTGACCGAGGCCAGCGTCGCCGGGGCGAAGCCGCAGTCCAGGCGCTGCCCCAGGCGCACCGGCTCGTCGGCCAGGCGCAGCGAATGGCCGAAGCGCGGCAGCTCGGGGTTTTCCGCCTCGAGGCGACGCAAGGCCTGGAAGAAGTCGTACTCCCAGGGCTGCGCCTGCATGGCCTGTAGCGTGTTCACAGGGTCGGCCTGCGCCCGGGCTTGGCGTTCCAGCGCATGATCTCGCCACGTTCGCTGGTGCGCAGCACGGTTTCGGTGAAACTGTTGATCGACACGTAGCGGGTCAGGAAGCGCTCGAACACCGCGCCCAGGAGGAACACGCCGGTGCCGCGGAAGGCGTTTTCGTCGAACGTCAGGGTGATCTCCAGGCCGCGGCCGAAGACGATCGGCCCGGGCATCGGCAGGCGCCGGGTGCAGGGCTTGCAACTGACCTCGCGCAGGCCGTCGATCTGCAGTTGCAGGGCACTGTCCTGCTGGTCGCCGTACAGGCGCAGCAGTTCGCGCAGGGCGGCGGCGCCCTGGCCCTGTTCGGCCAGGGACAGGTAGTTCAGCGACAGTTGGCTGATCAGGCGCCAGGCCCGGTTGTCGTGGGCATGGCTGGCCTTCGGTCGGCTGGGGCCGGCCAGGCAGCGCACGGCGGACACCGGGGCGCTGTCGGCCAGGCTGAAGTCGCTGCGGCCGTCGCCGACGTTCATGAACAGCGGCAGGTCGCGGTTGCTGCACAGCGCGCTGATGCCCAGCTGGCGCAGGTCGTGGCGGTACGGTGCCTGGTGGCCGTCGACCAGGCTGACGAAGGTCTCGCTGCCCATGTAGCTGGAGCGCGTGCCGTTGCGTCGCTGCTCGCTGGACAGCACCCGAGGCTCGCGACGGACGATGTAGTAGGCCTGGTCACGGCCGTAGCGCGACGGGTCGCGCACGGCGTAGAACGGCAAAAACGCCTGGTCCGGCCCGGTGCCGTGGCCGGCGACCTGCTGCAGCGAGTGGATCTCGAAATCAGTGGGCCGGGTGCGGTCGGCGATCACATGGTGCTCGTGGACCCGGTCGGTCAGGTGGATGCGGTCGACCCGGCGCGGGAACAGGTTGATCGCCGGGGTGCAGAACGGCACGAACTGCGCGCTGCCCACGCTGCTCTCCAGCGTGGGGTCGAAGCGCTCGAACAGGACCAGCAGCTCCAGTTCCTGGCCGTCGCAACGTTTGACCGCACGCTCCAGCCCGGCGAAATCGACGAACAGGAAACGCTGCGGCAGGGCGAAGTATTCCTGCAACAGGCGATAACCCTGGAACGCCTGGGGCACCACCGGCAACGCCGCTTCGCGATCGTCGAAGCCGCACGGCAGCAAGGCCTGCTCGACCGGGATGCGCTCGACCCAGTCAGCCCCCGGCTGGCGCACGAACACCGCGCAGGCGTTGCCCAGCAGTTGCTCGTACAGGCGATAGGGGGTTTCGTCGGCGCCGTTGAGGTACAGCGGCAGGTGCGTCAGTGGCAGGCTGTTGAACGGGATTTCCGCGCCGCTGCGCAAGGTCAGGCGCAGGCCGGCACGGGCCTTCGGCTCGCTGGCGGCCAGGCGCCCGAGCACGGCGCCGGGGTTGCCGAAGTATTCGGCGCGGGCCACCTGCAGCGGCCACAGGGTCACGTCCTGGGTGCTGCGGAATTCGCACGGCGTCTGCGAGTTGCGGCCGAGGTTGGCGCGCAGCACGCTGTCGCGGGGCAGCTGGAAGCCGGCGGCCAGCGAGCCCTCGTCGGGGTCGGTCTGCAGTTGCACCACGGTCATCGACGGGGTCGGCGCCAGGTAGTGCGGGTAGGCGATTTCCAGCAGGTTGTGGGTGAAGGTCGGGTACTCGGCGTCGAGCTTGAGCTGCACCCGCGCGGTGAGGTAGGCGAAGCCTTCCAGCAGACGCTCGACATAGGGGTCGGCGCATTCGATCCCGGACAGCGTCAGGCGCCCGGCGATCTTCGGGTATTCCTTGGCGAACTCGGCGGCACCCTCGCGGATATGCTGCAGTTCCTGGTTGTACAGTTCGAGCAGGCGCGGGTTCATGCGCGTCTCCGGCGGTCGGCGGGAGCCACGCGTACGTGCCCGGACTCCAGGTCCACGTCGGTCTGCAACAGCAGCGGCAGGGCCGCCGGCTGGGCCCACAGGTCGCCCTCGATCTCGAAGCTCAGGGCGTTGGCGTTCATCTCGCCGGGGGCGGCCTGGGCGCGCACCTTCAGGGTATGGGCGAGGATGCGCGGCTCGTAGGTGGCGATGGCCTGGTGGATGATGCGTTCGAGCGCGTTGAGGTCGATGTTCGATGCGCTGTTGCCGGCCAGGGCCGGCAGGCCGTAGTTGATAACCGAGGCGCCGGCCGGGGAATTCAGCGTGGCGCCGGTGTCGAGCAGCGAGGTGGTGTTGAGCAGCCAGGCCAGGTCGCGCAGCACCGAGGCCTTGAGCTGCTGCAGGCTGAGCACGCGCTTGTCGGGGGCTTCCTGCGGGTTGCCCGGCTCGTCGTCGGTCAGGCGATCCAGCAGCGAGGGCTGCAGGCGGTCGCGGGTGGCGATCTCGGCTACCACTGGAACATCCCTGTGAACATCTTCTGGTCCTCGAAGCCGGTGTCGCAGGACGCGCTCGGCGTGGGCGTTGAGGCTTCCAGGCCGGCCGGGGTCAGGCGCACGGCACGCGAGGTTTTCAGGCATTCGCCCTTGAGCGTCGGGTGTGGTTGCACGTGGGTCACCAGCACGATCGGCACGCCGTCGAACTGCTCGACCCGGGCCTTGCCGGCGCGGTCGGGGCTCAGGCCGCAGGGCCATGGCATGTCCAGCGCCAGGCGTTGTTCGCCGCGATCAAGCACGCACTGGCCGGCGTTCTCGGTCAGCTTCACGGCCTGCCCGCCCAGGTTCGCCTGGTTCAGCAGTTCGGCGTCGGCGCAGGCGCTCAGGGCCAGCAGCAAGGCACCGACCAGGGTCACGCGCTTCATGTCAGCTCCCAGAACCAGACCTGTTTCGACTGGTAGTTCTGATCGGAGAAGCCCTTGGTCAGGCCGCGGTTCCACAGGTCGATATGGTCGCCCGTGCGGTTTTCCTGGCTTTGCCCGGTGCGGGCGAAGCAGTCCTTGTAGAAGATGATCCCGGTCTTGGCCTTGAGCTTGTCGCGCTCCTGGGCGCTGCCGCCGATGCGCTGCGGGCGTCCCAGCTGGCGCTCCAGCCAGTTGGCCAGGGATTCGGCGCCACGGGCATGGCCATGGGCGCACTTGGGTTCGGTATAAGTCGATTTGTTGACCTTGAGGCTCATCTCGCCGTTGAGCGCGATGCTCATGCGGATGGCGCACTGGTTGTCCCACGGGCCATCGCAGGGCGAGGACACTTTCGGATAGGCATTCCACAAGTTGATGAAAGAAGGCTTGGCCATGATGTTCACCGTGGGCGGGTGAGGCGTGGGGAAGGGCCCCCGCGCCGCCGGGGGCGGCACGGGCGCGGTCGGTCAGATCTTGACGTTGGAGCGGATGTTCCAGCCGTACTTGATCGGGCCGCCTTCCTTGGTGCCGTCGGCCTTCTGCGGCTGATAGTCGACGGTGACCTTGGCGAAGTTCAGGGTCACGTTCTCGGTCAGGCGGTCGTCGCTGCCCGAGCCGCCGGTGCTCAGCGAGCTGACGATCACCTCTTCGAGGTTGATGATCAGGTACTCGACCTGGCTTTCACCGCCGGCCTTGCGCACGGTCAGCTTGACCTTGTCGATGTGCTTGCCGCTGGAGCAGTGGGCCATCAGGTTGGGGCTGGACTTGTCGATGTACTTGGTGATCGACAGGTCCTGGATGTTGACCTTGCCCGAACCGCCGCCGCTGCCCATGTGCATGTTGCCGGACTGGGACATGCCCCAGCTCCAGTTCAGCACGTCGATTTCGTCCTTGTGGGCCTTGTCGTGGGACTCGCCCTTGATGTCGCCGATCTTGATGAAAATATCTACAGCCATGATGTCCTCGGGATTTCGCGTCGGTTAGCGGTAGTAGTGGCTAATCGCGGGCAAGCCCACTCCCACTGTGGGAGCGGGCTTGCCCGCGATGATCAGGCCCCTTTGGCCGAAGGCAGCTTCGACACCAGGCGCAGCGACACGGTCAGCCCTTCGAGCTGGTAGTGCGGGCGCAGGTAGAAGCGCGAGTTGTAGTAACCCGGGTTGCCTTCGACTTCCTCGACCACCACTTCGGCAGCCGCCAGCGGGTGCTGGGCCTTGGTGGTCTCGGTGGAGTGCGCCGGGTCGCCGTCGACGTAGTTGAGGATCCAGTCCTGCAGCCAGCGCTGCATCTCGTCCTTTTCCTTGAACGAGCCGATCTTGTCGCGAACGATGCACTTCAGGTAATGGGCGAAGCGGCAGGTGGCGAACAGGTACGGCAGGCGCGCGGCCAGGTTGGCGTTGGCGGTGGCGTCCGGGTCGTCGTATTCGGCCGGCTTCTGCAGCGACTGCGCACCGATGAAGGCGGCGAAGTCGGTGTTCTTCTTGTGCAGCAGCGGCATGAAGCCGTTCTTGGCCAGCTCCGCCTCGCGGCGATCGGAGATGGCGATCTCGGTCGGGCACTTCATGTCCACGCCACCGTCGTCGGTGGGGAAGGTGTGCGCCGGCAGGCCTTCGACTTCACCACCGGATTCCACGCCGCGGATGCGCGAGCACCAGCCGTAGTACTTGAACGAGCGGTTGATGTTCACCGCCATGGCATAGGCGGCGTTGGCCCAGGTGTACTTGCTGCTGTCGGCGCCGTCGGTGTCTTCCTCGAAGGCGAACGCTTCCACCGGGTCGGTCTTGGCGCCGTAGGGCAGGCGCGCCAGGAAGCGCGGCATGGTCAGGCCAATGTAGCGCGAGTCTTCCGACTCACGCAGCGAGCGCCAGCCGGCGTATTCCGGGGTGGTGAAGATCTTGGTCAGGTCGCGCGGGTTGGACAGCTCCTGCCACGAGCCCATGCCCATCACCGTCGGCGAAGCGGCGGAGATGAACGGCGCGTGCATCGAGGCGCAGACCTTGGATACCTCGCCCAGCAGCTCGACATCGGGTGGTGACTGGTCGAAGTAGTAGTCGCCCACCAGGCAGCCGTAGGGCTCGCCACCGAACTGGCCGTATTCCTCTTCGTAGAGTTTCTTGAAGATCGGGCTCTGGTCCCAGGCGGTGCCCTTGAACTTCTTCAGGGTCTTGTGCAGGTCGTTCTTCGAGATGTTGAGCACGCGGATCTTCAGTTGCTCGTCGCTCTCGGTGTTGTTGACCAGGTAGTGCAGGCCGCGCCAGGCGCTTTCCAGCTTCTGGAAGTCGTCGTGGTGGATGATCTGGTTGACCTGGGCGGTGAGCTTGGCGTCGATGGCGGCGATGATCTGCTCGATCGAGCCGATGGCATCGTTGGACACCAGGTTGGTCTGCGCCAGGGCCTGCTCGGCCAGGGTGCGCACGGCGCTCTCGACGGCTTCCTTGGCCCGCTCGGTCTTGGGCTTGAATTCCTGCAGCAGCAGGCTGGCGAACTCGCTCGGGTCCTGGGTGGCCGCCTGCGGGGCCTGGCTGTCGCGCAACGGATCGTTCATGGTCGGTCTCCTCAGGCCTTCGGCTCGGTGTCGGCGGGTTTCGGCGCGCTGGCCAGGGCCTGGAGCAGGGCCGGGTCCTTGATGGCCTTGAGGATGATGTCCTCGGCGCCGGTCTTGCCGTCCATGTAGGTCAGCAGGTTGGCCAGCTGGGTGCGTGCCTCGAGCAGCTGGTTCAGGGCATCGACCTTGCGTGCCACGGCGGCGGGGCTGAAGTCGTCCATGCTCTCGAAGGTGATGTCCAGGCTCAGGTTGCCTTCACCGGTCAGCTCGTTGGGCACATTGAACGCCACGCGGGGCTTCATGGCCTTCAGGCGCGAGTCGAAGTTGTCGACGTCGATCTCCAGGAACTTGCGGTCGGCCACGGCCGGCAGCGGCTCGGCGGGCTTGCCGGCGAGGTCCGAGAGCACGCCCATGACGAAGGGCAGCTGGACCTTTTTCTCGGCGCCGTACAGCTCGACGTCATATTCGATCTGTACCCGCGGCGCACGGTTGCGCGCGATGAATTTCTGGGAGCTGTCTTTCGCCACGTTGTTCCTCCTGGTCGCCGGTACGGCGGCTCTGCTTGTTGCGGGCGTCGGTGTTTAGGCGGCCGGAACGACGTCAGTCGTGTTCCGGGCCACGCAGGTTCTCGAATTGCGACATGCCATCGGGGATCAGGTCGCGGACGATGGTCGCGAAGTCGGCATTGACCAGGTTCTTCGCCCGGCGCAGCAGCACCGGCAGCGGGCTGGAGGGCTCGTGGCGGGCGTAGTACTGGAGCAGGCGCTCGAGGCTCTGCAGCACGTCGTCGCGGCTGTTCACCTCGCCTGGGCGGGCTGCGGGGCGTGGCGCGGCGACGGGCTGTGGGTCGTCATTGGCGCCGGGCGTGGTCACTTCGTCCAGGCCCGCGCTGACGGGCGCCGAGCCTTCCGGGCTGTAGTCGTTCAGCACCTGCTGGACCTGACGCAGTGGCTGGCGCAGGGCGGATAGGTCGACGCCGCTGGCCGAACCGACCTGGTCGTTGACCCGGCTCTCGATGGTGTCCAGGGCTTCGCGGGCCAGCTGCAGGGCCTGGCGGCATTGCGTAAGCTGCTCGGGGTCGGCGTCGCGCAGGGCGGCGGCCAGTTCCTCGGCGCTCAACTGCTCACTGGCGAAGTGCTGCACGCCTGCCGCATGCAGGGCGGCGCGCAGGGTGACCGGGCCGAAGGCGCGCGAACGCACCAGCACGGCGTCGCGCAGCAGGGAGATGTTGGTGTCGCAGGTGAGGCCGGCCAGGGCGTTGACGCGCACGGTGGGGTCGTTGTCGTCGGCGGCATCCAGTTGCGGGTGCAGGTGCAACCAGTATTCGCCCAGCAGGTCGCGGATCAGTTCAAGGCTCGCGGCCAGGCCCGGCAAGCCGTGCAGGGCCAGGTTGGCCTGAACCAGGAAGTGGGTGATGCGCAGGTCCTTGCTGCGTTGCAGCAGGCCGGTGCAGGCCTGTTCGATGTCACGCCACTGGGGCGGCTCGGCCGGCTGCACGGCGTCGCCCATCACGCGCTCGGGGCGCCCCTGGGCATCACGTTCCAGTTGCAGGAAATCGGCATCGTATTCGAGGTCGTCGCCGCACGGGAAGTCTGCGGAAACAGCGGCGAGCAGCTGCGGTGAGTTCACCAGAAATCGATCTCCATATCGGCCCTTGGTGAGGGCTTTGTACGCGCCAAGTTGCAAATGTGAAATGGTGCACAAACTTGTCAAAGAATGCGAAGTTGATATCACTGTGATATCACTTTGGCACTCTTAAGTTGCGCATTTATGGTTTATTTCCAAATTGCTGTCAAGGTAAGCTACGCGCCGCGAAGGGTGACTGTGAACCAGTTGGCAGGTAGTCGTGTCCATTGGTCAGGTGCCATCAAAGTGCCTTGCCAATAGGGTTTAATACGACCTTTCCGGGAAGCGAATTTCGGTGTGATGCCCAATATTTACAAGGGTTTAACCGGAAAGCGGGGTTGGGCTCGCGAATCCACTCAAATGGATGTGTGAGTGTTTCATATATATGCAAGGAGGCGTGATGGCACTTTGCCTGACCATTACCAGTTATCACAAGATCACCCCTGGGCAATGCCCGGAGAAGTTGCTGGAAAACGGTGCCATCAGCGTAGGTCGTGCGGCGGATAATGACTGGGTACTGCCCGATCCGGAACGCCTTGTTTCTTCGAAACATTGTGTGATCCAGTTCAAGGACGGCCGCTATTACTTGACCGATAACAGCACCAACGGCGTGGAACTGGTGCATGCCGGTATTCGCCTGCGTCGCGGTAACAGCGAACCGTTGATGGACGGCGAAGTTATTCGAATTGGCGATTACGAGATCCAGGCGCGCATCGATGCCGGCCTGTCGATCCAGGTTGCCGGGCAGCCGCAGGCCCATAGTTTCGAAGCCTTGATGGCCAACCAGGCGGCCGCCCCGAGCGCGCCCATCGTCGGCGCGCCGGCCGCATTCCTGCAGGGGGCGTCGAGCCACGATACCCTGCCGGACCTGTTCGATTTTCTTGGCCCATCCACTGTGCCTCCGGTCAGCCTGCCGGATCATGTCCCCGCCCAGCAGCATGACTTCCGCCCGCCCACGCCAGTGGCGCCGCCGCCCCCGCCAGTGCAGGCCGCCATGCCCGCCGCGCCGGGCATGATCCCCGACGACTGGAACCTGCTCGACGAAACGCCCGCCGTTGCTCCCCAGCCTGCGCCTGTCATCGCGCCGCCGCTGCCAGAGCCGGTAGCGCAGGTGGCACCGGTCGTCACGCCTGCGCCGCCCACTGCCGTGTCGGCACCTGCGCCTGGCCCGGCTGACGCCAGCGATGCGTTGCTGCAGGCCTTCCTGCGTGGCGCGGGTATCGAGCACCTGCGCATCGATGCGGCCGATGCCGCCGCGCAGATGGAGGCGGTCGGGCGTAGCTACCGCCTGATGGTCGAAGGCCTGATCGATGTGCTGCGCGCGCGCAGCAGCCTGAAGGGCGAGTTCCGCATGCAGCAGACCACCATCGCCCCGGTGCGCAACAACCCGCTGAAATTCGCCCCCAACGCCGACGAAGCGCTGCTGTTGCTGCTGCGCGAGGGCAACCAGGCGTTCATGGCCCCGGACCAGGCGGTGCGCGACAGTTTCGACGACCTGCGCGCCCACCAGCTGGCGGTGATGGCGGGTGTCGAGGCGGCCATCAAGCACTTGCTCAAACGCTTCGAACCCGCTCGCCTGGAGCAGCGCCTGGCGCCCGCCGCCGGGCTGGCCAAGCTGTTCGGCGGCTCGCGCCAGGCCCACTGCTGGCAGCAGTTCACCGAGCTCTACAGCCAGATTTCCCGGGAAGCCGAAGACGACTTCCAGGACCTGTTCGGCCGCGAGTTCAGCCGCGCCTACGAGGCCCATAGCCAACGCATGCAACGCTCCTGAGGCCAACGCCCGGAGCACAGGAAGAACACAGAACGTCATGAGGACGAGGATGAGTGCAACGAGACTGATCGCAGCCCTGGCCATGGTGCTGCTCAGTGCCTGCAGCAAGGACAGCCCGGTCGAGCCCGCCGGTACCGACGCGGCGCTGCCGGCCACGGGTATCACCCTGTACTTCAGCGCCGCGGCCGGGCTCAACCCCGGCGCCAGCGGCACGCCCGCGCCGGTGCGGGTGCGCATCTACGAGTTGAAGAACAGCGCTGCCTTCGCCCGCGCCGACTATTTCGCATTGGCCGAACGCGCCCAGGCGACCCTGGCCGCCGACCTGATCGACCAGGACGAGGTCCTGCTCCAGCCGGGCGAGCAACTGCGCCTTGAGCGTCCGCTCGACCCGGCCACGCGCCAGGTCGGCCTGGTGGTCGGCTATCGCGAGGTTGACCAGGCCCAGTGGCGCAGCGTGCTGCCGGTGCCGCCCCGCGACTATCAGATCAGCCTCGATGTGCGCGCCGTGCGCAGCGCCGTGGCCACCCCACAACCTGAGCCTGCCCGCTAGGCAATCGGAGAACCCATGTCCTGGAACAATCGCGTGGTCTGGTCGGAAGGGATGTTCATCACCACCCAGCACTTCCAGCAACACGACCGCTACCTGGAGAACTTCGTCGATGCTCGCAGCCGGCCGCTCCACGCCGCCGCCTGGGGCTTTTCCGAGCTGTTGGTCGACCAAGGCCTGCTGGCCCAGGGCAAGCTGGCGATCCTCAGCGCCCGTGGCCTGCTGCCGGACGGTACGCCGTTCGACATCCCGCGTGACGACCTGCCGCCCGCGCCGCTGGAAATACCCGATGACCTGCGCAATGGTGTGATCTACCTGGGCCTGCCGCTCAAGCGCGCCGGTGCCCGCGATACCGTCGACGACGGTGAAGCGCCTGACGGTGCGCGCTATGTCAGCCGTATCAGTGAGGTCCGCGACGACAACGCCCCGTTCGAGAACCGCGCGCCGTTGGCCCTGGGCAGCCGCGCCCTGCGCCTGCTGCGCGCCGAGGACGGCCTGAGCGACTATGCCGCGTTGGGTGTGGTGCGCATCCGGGAAAAGCGCGCCGATCGCGCCCTGGTGCTGGATGACGGCTACATCCCGCCGCTGCTCGACGTAACCGCCAGCAACCTGCTGTCGGGGTTCCGTGGCGAGCTGCTCGGCCTTCTGCACCAGCGCGGCGAGGCCCTGGCCGGGCGCGTGGTGGCCTCGGCCAACGGCGGTGCCTCGGAGATCGCCGATTTCATGCTGCTGCAACTGGTCAACCGCGCCCAACCGCTGGTCGAGCACCTTAACCAGCTGACGCCGCTGCACCCCGAGCGGTTGTACAGCGAGCTGGTGGCCCTGGCCGGCGAGTTCGCCACCTTCACCCGCGAAGGTCGTCGCCCCGAGGCATACCCGGTGTATCAGCACGACGACCTGGCGGCCACCTTTGCCCCCGTGCTGGCCGCCCTGCGCGAGGCCCTGTCGATGCTGATCGACAGCAAGGCCGTGGCCATCCCGCTGGTCGAGAAGGCCTACGGCATCCATGTCGGCATGCTGGCCGACCGCAGCCTGCTCGACAGCGCCAGCTTCGTCCTGGTGGTGCGCGCCGATGTGCCCAGCGAGACCCTGCGCAGCCGCTTCGGCCAGCAAAGCAAGATCGGCGCGGTGGAGCACATACGCGACCTGGTCAACCTGCAGTTGCCGGGCATCGGCCTGTTGCCGCTGCCGGTGGCGCCACGGCAGATTCCGTTCCATGCCGGCTCCACCTATTTCGAGCTCGACCGAGGCAGCGAACACTGGAAGCAGCTGCAGCATTCCGGTGGTTTCGCCTTCTACGTCGCCGGCGAGTTCCCCGGCCTGAGCCTGGCCTTCTGGGCCATTCGAGGATAAGCCGCGATGCAATCGGACGATCCGTTGGCCAATGACCGTACTCAGTTCATGCCGCGCCCCGGTGGCCGTGGCCCGCAGCCGGCAACGCCAGCATCGGCGCCGCCACCGCCGCCACTGAACGTGCCGGCCGAACCACTGGCGCCGGGCCAGGCGGCGGGCCTGAACCCGCTGGAGCAGGCGGCCGGCCCGCTGCTGGCGTTGCTCACCCGCCTGCGCAACACCATCGCCCACCCGGCACCGGCCAGCCTGCGAGCGCAGCTGCTGGCCTACCTGCGCCAGTTCGAGGAGCGCGCCGAGGCCGCCGGGGTCGCGCGCAACGAGGTGCTGCTGGCGCGCTACGCCCTGTGCACCGCGCTCGACGAGGCAGTGCTCAGCACGCCGTGGGGCAGCGCCAGCGACTGGGGCAAGCAGAGCCTGCTGATCACCGTGCACAACGAGGCCTGGGGCGGCGAGAAGGTGTTCCAGCTGATGGAGCACTGCCTGCAGAGTCCGCGTGAGCGCCTGCACCTGCTGGAGCTGTTGTACCTGTGCACCAGCCTTGGTTTCGAAGGCCGCTACCGGGTGATGAACGGTGGCCGAGCCCAGCTCGAGGCCCTGCGCGAGCGCACCGCCGCGACCATCCGCAGCGCCCGTGGCGATATCGAGCGCGAGCTGTCGCCGCACTGGCGCGGCGTTACCGTGACCCGTGATCGCCTGGCGCAGTTCGTGCCGCCCTGGGTCGGCCTGGCCCTGGCCTTGGCGTTGCTGTTGCTGGTGCTGTTCGGCCTGCGCCTGAAACTGGCCGCCGACGCCGAGCCAGTGTTCCGTGGCATCCATGCCCTGGGCGAGATCCCGGTGCAGGCCATGGACCGTCCGGTGGTGCAGCCAAAACCTGTCGAGCGACCGCGCCTGGCCGGTTTCCTGGCCGAGGACATCAAGGCCGGGCGGGTCGCCGTGGAGGACGCGGTGGACCGCTCGGTGGTGACCATCCGCGGCGACGAGCTGTTCGCCTCGGCCAGCGCCAGCATCAAGGGGGACTTCGAGCCGCTGATGCTGCGCATTGCCGACGCCGTCGCCAAGGTCAAGGGCAACGTCAAAGTCACTGGCCACAGCGACAACCAGCGCATCGCCACGCTGCGCTTCCCGTCCAACTGGGCGTTGTCCCAGGCCCGTGCCGAGGAGGTGAAGAACCTGCTCGCCGCCCGCACCGGCCAGCCTGGGCGTTTCAGCGCCCAGGGCCTGAGCGACACCGAGCCGCTGGCGTCGAACGACAGCGCGCAGGGCCGGGCGAAGAATCGCCGGGTTGAAATCACCGTTCTGGCGGAGGGCGTCGAGTGAAGGCGTTTTTCAGTTTTGTCATTCGCTGGGTGGTCCCGGTGCTGGGCCTGCTCGCCCTCAGCCTGATCATCTGGTTCCTCGGTCCGCTGCTTGATGCGCTGGTGCCGGTCGCGCCGCGCCTGGTGCTGATCGTCCTGCTGTTCGCGGTGTGGATCGCCTACCGCGTGTGGCGCATCGTCCAGGCCCGGCGCCAGGCGGCCAAGGTGATGCAGAGCCTGGCTGCCGAGACCGCGCCGGATCCTGCCGGCGTTGCCACCGCCGAAGAGCTGGCGACCCTGCGCCAGCGCATGGACGAGGCCCTGGTGCTGCTGAAGAAGGCGCGCCTGGGCGGTGACGAGCGACGCAACCTGTACGAGCTGCCGTGGTACGTGATCATCGGCCCACCCGGTTCGGGCAAGACCACCGCGCTGGTCAACTCCGGCCTGCATTTCCCGCTGGCGGCGCAGTTGGGTGAGGGCGCCATCCGTGGCGTGGGCGGTACGCGCAACTGCGACTGGTGGTTCACCGACCAGGCCGTGCTGCTGGACACCGCCGGCCGCTACACCACCCAGGACAGCCATGCCCAGGTGGACAAGGCGGCCTGGCTGGGCTTCCTCGACCTGCTCAAGAGCCAGCGTTCGCGCCGGCCCATCGACGGCGCCTTCATCGCCATCAGCCTGTCCGACCTGCTGCTGGGCAGCGACGCCGAGCGCGCCGCCCACGCGGCGGCGATCCGCACCCGCATCCAGGAGTTGTACAGCCAGCTGGGCGTGCGTTTCCCGATCTACCTGATGCTGACCAAGCTCGATCTGGTGCCGGGCTTCATGGAGTTCTTCGACAACCTGAGCAAGGAAGAGCGCGCCCAGGTGTGGGGCATGACCTTCCCCCTGGATGACGGCCAGCACGGCGATGGCCCGCTGGCCCAGTTCGGCAGTGAGTTCGCCCTGCTCGAGCAGCGTCTCAACGAGCGTCTGGTGGAGCGCCTGCAACAGGAACGCGACCCGGCGCGGCGCGATCTGGTCTACGGCTTCGTCCAGCAGTTCGCTGCCTTGCGCGGCAATCTCAAGACCTTCCTCGACGGCATCTTCAAGCCCAACGCCTTCGAAGCACGCGCCCTGTTGCGCGGCGTGTACTTCACCAGTGGCACCCAGGAAGGCAGCCCCATCGACCGTCTGATCGGCAGCATGGCCCAGAGCATGGGCCTGGACCGTGCCCACCTGGCGCGGCAGAACGGCACCGGGCGCAGCTACTTCATCGAGAAGCTGTTCAGCGCCGTGGCCTTCGCCGAGCGCGGCCTGGTTGGCAGCAACCCCAAGGTCGAGCAGCGGCGCAAGTGGATCGCCCGCGGTGCCCTGGCCCTGAGCGTGGCCCTGGTGCTGGTGGTCGGCACCTTGTGGACCCTGAGCTACCGCGCCAACCAGCAATACATCGCCGAGGTCGACGGCCGCCTCAAACCACTGGGCAAGAGCGTGCAGGAACTGAGCCCGGCCCAGCGCAACGTGGTCGACGTGCTGCCCTTGCTCAACGGCGTGCGCCGCCTGGCCGAGGATCCGCCCGGCTGGGCCGAAGGCCTCGGGTTGTACCAGGGCGACATGCTCGAAGGCGAATCGGACAGCGTCTACCGCAAGCTGCTGATCGCCATCTTCGCCCCGCGCCTGGTCACCCGCATCGAGGAGCAACTGTACGCCGGCGGCCCGTCCGACTACCTCTACGAGGGGCTCAAGGCCTACCTGATGCTGGCCGACGGCGAACACTACGACGCCGAGTTCATCAAGGCCTGGGTCACCCTCGACTGGGAACGCAGCCTGCCCCGCGACCTGGCGCCGGACCTGCGCCAGGCCCTGGAGCAGCACCTGGCGGCGCTGTTCGACAAGCGACCGCCCAATGCCCGTCTCGACCAGCGCCTGATCGACGACACCCGTCGCCAGCTGCAACAGCTGCCGGTGGCCCAGCGCGTCTACGACCGGGTCAAACGCCAGAAACTGCCGACCGGGGTCGGCGACTTCCGGGTCAGCGACGCTGCCGGCCGCGATGCCGCGCTGGTGTTCCGCTTCAAGAACGGCAAGCCGTTGAGCGAGCCGCTACCGGGCATCTTCACCGTCGAGGGCTACCGCAAGGCGTTCCTTGCCGCCAGTCTGGCCCACAGCGAGACCCTGGCCGAGGAGCGCTGGGTGCTGGGCCGCGAGGCCAGCGAGTCGGGCGATGCCAAGCGCCTGGCCGACGATGTGCTGCAGCTGTACTACCAGGATTACATCCGCCATTGGGATGCGCTACTGGCGGACCTGGACTTCGTGCCGATCACCAGCGTCGGCCAGGCCGCCGATGTGCTGCGGGTACTGTCCGGGCCGACCTCGCCGATGAAGAAGCTGCTGCAGGCGGTCGCCAAGGAGACCAACCTGGCGCAGCCGACCACCCTCGACAAGGTCCAGGCCAAGGCCGAGCAGGCCGGTGTCGACCAGTTGCGCCAGCGCCTCGGCGGCCTGCTCGGCGATGCGCCGCTGCCCAGCGACAACCCGGCTGCCCGTGAGGTGGACCCGGTGACCGCGCACTTCGCCGAGCTGGCCGCGCTGGTGGAAACCGGCGAAGGACAACCTGCGGCCATCGATGGCCTGCTCACCGACCTCAATGCCCTGTACGTGCAGGTCAGCGCCATGGTCGGCGCCAGCGGCGACGCGCTGCTGGGGGAGGCCAAGAACCAGGCCCAGGCCGCCGCGCAGCGTGTCGCCCTGGGCGCCGCGCGCCAGCCCAAGGTGGTGCAGAACCTGGTGGGGTCGGTGCTCGGCTCGACCCACAACATCGTCATGGGCGGCGTGCGCAACCAGCTCAACGCCGCCTGGACCAGCGAGGTGGTGAACGTCTACCGCCAGTCCCTCAGCGGCCGTTACCCGCTGGTGGCCGGCAGCACGCGGGACGCCACCCTGGAGGACTTCGGCCTGTTCTTCGGTGTCGGCGGGGTGATGGACAACTACTTCCGCAAGTACCTGCAACCCTACGTCAACACCTCGAGCACGCCGTGGAGCTGGCAGCCGGGCGCGGCGCAGAAGCTGGGGATCAACAGCAACGTGCTGTACACCTTCCAGCGCGCGGCGAGCATTCGTGATGCGTTCTTCCGCAACAGCAACGGCGTGCAGCCGGGCGTGCGCTTCGAACTCAAGCCGGTGGCGATGGACGCGACCATCACCCAGTTCCTGCTCGACCTCGATGGCCAGCAGGTCAGCTACGACCACGGTCCGAGCCGGCCGGTGGCGTTGCAGTGGCCGAACCCCAACAGCATCGGCGTGGTGCGCCTGTCGATCTCGCCGCCGTCGGCCACCGGCCGTTCCGGCCTGACCGTGGAAGGCCCCTGGGCCTGGTTCCGCCTGCTCGACCAGTCCGACCTGGTGGCCGGCAGCTCGCCGGAACGCTTCAACCTGCGCCTGCGCGTCGATGGTGCCAGCGTGTCCTACGAGCTGCGTGCCAGCAGCGCCTTCAACCCGTTCCGCAGCCGAGTGCTCAGCGGTTTCAGCCTGCCGGAGCACCTGTGAACGACGTGGGTTTCTACGGAAAACTGGCCAGCCGCGGCGACTTCGTCAGCCGCGGTTTGCCACACAGCTTCATCCAGCCCTGGGACCAGTGGCTGGCGGCGGGGATGCAGGCCAGCCAGCAGGCGCTGGGCGAGCGTTGGCTCGAGGCCTACCTGGTCAGCCCGTTGTGGCGTTTCGCCCTGGCGCCGGGATTGTGCGGGCCCGAGGCGGTCATCGGCGTGCTGATGCCGAGCATCGACCGGGTCGGGCGGTATTTTCCGCTGACCGTGGCCCAGGTGCTGGAGCGGGGGCAGCCGTTGGCGCCTGTGGTTGCCGGGGCCGAGGAGTGGTTCGAGGCGGTCGAGGAGGCATTGCTGGCGACGCTTGAGCCGAGTGCTGCCTTTGAAGAGTTCGAGGCTGTTTTGCAGCCTTTTCGCGGCGCGAGTCCGCTCCTACAGGGACCTCAAGTGACTGTCGGTGGGTTGCAGCGCTTGGATGCGACCACGCCGCAGGGGCGTGCGCTGGCATTGGCCGAATGCGCCTGCGAGGGCATGAGCCTGTGGTGGGGCAGGGGCTCCGAACGTATCGCCCCGGGGTTGATGCGCTGCGCGGGCCTGCCCCGCAGCGAGGACTTCGCCGGGTTTCTCTTGGGTAGCGAGGCGCGCAGCGAATGACCGACCTGCAGTACACCGCGGCCAGCTACAGCCATGTCGGCATGGTGCGCAAGATCAACGAGGATGCCTGCCTGGAGTTGACCTGGGCAGGCCTGTGGGCAGTGGCCGACGGCATGGGCGGCCATGCGGCGGGCGACTATGTCAGCAGCCTGGCCATGGACAGCCTGCGCAGCCTGCCGAGGCTCGACTCGCTCGACGACTTCAGCGGCGAGGTGCGCGACGGCCTGGCCTGGGTCAACGGCATGGTGCGCGAGGAAACCGTGCGCCGTGGCGTGGCGATGATGGGCAGCACCGTGGTGGTGCTGGCGGCGCGTGGCGACCAGGCCATCGGCCTGTGGGCTGGCGACAGTCGTCTGTACCGCCTGCGCGATGGCCGCATCGAGCGCCTCAGCCATGACCACAGCTACGTCCAGGAGCTGCAGGACAGCGGCCTGCTCAGCGAGGCCGAGGCTCGGGTGCATCCGCGCGGCAACATCGTCACCCGCGCCATCGGCGTCGAGGATGACCTCGACCTGCAGGCCGTGGCCCTGCAGGTACGGCCTGGCGACACCTACCTGCTGTGCAGCGATGGCCTGAACAAGACCGCCGAGGACCACGAGATCGCCGAAGTGCTCGGCCACGCCGACCCCTACGAGGTGGTCCGCAGCCTGGTGCACCTGGGGCTGACCCGGGGCGCGCCGGACAACATCACCGCAGTGGTCGTCAAGGTGAACTGAAGACATCATGGACATGCAGATCCCCGGATTCGATATCGAGCGCGAGCTTGGCCAAGGCGCCATGGCCAGCGTGTACCTCGCCACCCAGCGTTCCCTGGAGCGCAAGGTGGCGCTGAAGATCATGGCGGCGAGCCTGGCCGCCGACCCGACCTTCTGCGAGCGCTTCCTGCGCGAAGGACGCACCCTGGCGCGGCTGGCGCACCCGAACATCGCCACCATCCACGACATCGGCAATGTCGGCGAGCTGTACTACATGGCCATGGAGTACCTGCCCGACGGCACGCTCAAGGAGCGCATCGCCGACGGCCTGACGCCCGAGCAGGGTCTCGCCTACGTGCGCCAGATCGCCCAGGCGCTGGGTTATGCCCATGCCCAGGGCCTGGTGCACCGCGACGTCAAGCCGGCCAACATCCTGTTCCGCGCCGATGGTACCGCGGTGCTGTCGGACTTCGGCATCGCCAAGTCGTTGGATGACCGTACCCAGTTCACCCAGGCTGGCTTCGCCGTCGGCACGCCGAGCTACATGAGCCCGGAGCAGGCGCGCGGCATGGAGATCGACGGCCGCGCCGACCTGTATGCGCTGGGCGTGGTGCTGTACGAAATTCTGGTCGGCAAGCTGCCGTACAGTGGCACCGACGCGCTGTCCACGGCGCTGGCGCACCTGACCGAGCCGCTGCCGGAACTGCCCATCGAGCACGGCCGCTACCAGGACATCCTGCGTGGCCTGCTGGCCAAGGACCCCAACGAGCGCTTCGCCGACGCGGCGGCGCTGCTGGCCGCGCTGGATCGCCTGACGGTCCAGGCGCCGGTCGAGGACAACGACAGCACATTGGTGCGCCCGCTGCCGATCTCGCCGCCGGCCACCACCCCGCAACCGGTGTCCATCGACATTCCGCAGGCCCTTCCCGTGGCCGAGCCTGTCCGGCGGCCCGAGCCCAAGCCTGCTCCCGCCGTGAAGTCCGGATCGAACAAACCGGCCAAGGCCGTGCTGGCGGTGGCGATCGCGGCGGCGCTGGGATTGGGTGGCGGGTTCTTCTGGCTGCTCGGCGGCAGTGACGCGCCCGCGCCAGAAACACCGGTGGCGCAGACGCCCGCCGACAGCGTGGCCCCCGCCGAACCCAAGATCACGTCTGTTGCCGCCTCGGACGATGGCCGCCCACTGCTGATGCCCGGCAAGAAGACCTTGTTCCAGCGTGTGCTGACCAAGCCCGACGCCCAGCTGGTGGCCCAGCCCGGCGATACCTCGGGTGAGAAACTGCCGGCCTTCTCCGTGCTCTACGTCTACCAGCGCAAGGATGTCGGCGGCCAGGCCTGGATCCAGGTCGGCGCCGCCAGCGACGGCCAGCGCGATGGCTGGCTGCCGGCCGCGCAGACCAGCGACTGGAAACAGAGCCTGGTGCTCAAGTTCACCGAGCGCTCGGGCCGTTCACCGGTGATGTTCATGCGCCAGGTGGACGATGTGCAGCACCTGCTCGACGACACCGCCCAGGCCCGCGACAGCCTGCTCAAGGCGCAGAACCACCCCGACCAGGTGCCGCAGGTGATGGCGCTGGAGCCGGCGGCCAGCGCCGTGCCGCAGAACCAGTTCTACCTGATGCCGATCTTCGACTACCGCGAAAGCTTCGACGCCAGCGGCCAGCCGGTGCAACTGCTCAACATCGCCTCCATCGACCCCGGCGCCAGTGCCCGCGACAGCGCGCCCAAGGCGGCCGGCGTGGCGGCGGTCGGTGACAACAGCTTCCGTACCGGCATCGTCCTGGTGGTGGACACCTCGGTGTCCATGCAGCCCTATATCGACCGCGTACGCCAGGTGGTCAGCGAGCTGCAGCAGCAACTGGCGGCCCGGGGCGAGCTGGACAGCGTCAGCTTCGGCCTGGTGGGCTTTCGCAACAACGTCAAGCGCACCCCGGGCCTCGAGTACCTGAGCAAGACGCTGGTCAGCCTGGAAGAGGGCCGGGATCCGGCGCGCTTTCTCAAGGCCGCCTCGCAGGTCAAGGCCACCAGCGTTTCCAGCCATTCGTTCAACGAAGATGCCTTCGCCGGGGTGATGCAGGCCGTCGAGGGCATGGACTGGTCCGGCTACGGCGGGCGCCTCATCCTGCTGGTCAGCGATGCCGGCGCACTGCGCAAGAACGACCCGTTCAGCAGCACCCAGATGAACGAGGCCGAGGTGCGCCAGGCTGCGCTGAGCAAGCAGATCAAGATCTACGCCCTGCACCTGCGCACCCCGGCCGGGGTGAAGAACCACGGCGCGGCCGAAAGCCAGTACCGCGTGCTCACCGCCGACAGCAACCCGCAGATTGGCGACCTCTACGTCGGCGTGCCGGGGGGCGAGGTCGGCGTGTTCGGCGAGCGGGTGCGCGAGATCGGCTCGACCTTCGCCGAGCTGGTGCACCAGGTCCGTAACCAGCAACCTCAACCGGTGCCGCTGCTGACCTCGGCCTCGGGGCTGGCGGCCAAGTCCCAGGCCATCGGCTATGCCATGCACATGGACTTCCTCGGCCGCCAGGGCGCGAGCCAGGCGCCGCAGCTGGTCAGTGCCTGGACCGCCGACCGCGACCTGACCAACCCGACGCTGCCCACCCTGCAGGTGTGCGTGATGCTGACCAAGCTGCAGCTCAACGACCTGCAGCAGTCGCTCAAGCTGATCGTCGATGCCGCGCGCAAGACCCGCAGCTCGCCGGGCGACTTCTTCAACGAGATCGCCAGCGCCAGCGCCTACATGAGCCGCGACCCTGGCGCCCTGCGCAAGGGCGCCAACCTGGCCCAGGGCGGGGTGCTCGGCGAATACCTCGATGGCCTGCCGTACCGCAGCAAGTCCCTGAGCATGACCCAGGACCTGTGGCTGTCGCTGTCGGTGGCCGAGCAGGAGGACTTCATCGACGAGCTGGACTCGAAGATCCGCCTGTACGAGACCTTCCACAACGACATGGCCAACTGGGTGCGCTTCGGCAACGCCGAGCCGGGTGACGCCCTGTACCGTGTCCCGCTGTCGACGCTGCCGTGATGATCCGCCTGGACGGGGTGCGCAAGACGCGCGGACAGGATGCCCAGCGCTACAGCCTGCAAGTCGACCGGCTGCACCTGGCCGTCGGCGAGCGGGTGGCGCTGGTCGGCCCCAGCGGCTGCGGCAAGAGCACCCTGCTCGACCTGCTGGCGCTGGTGCTGGCGCCGGATGCAGCAGAGGCTTTCGTCCTCGGTGGCGAGGATGTCGCCGGGCTATGGCGCGGCCGTCAGCTTGATCGCCTGGCCAGCTGGCGCAGCCGTCACCTTGGCTACGTGCTGCAGGCGGGAGGGCTGCTGGGTTTTCTCGATGTGCGCGACAACATCCGCCTGCCACGACAGTTGCTGGGGCTCGGCGATGACGGCAGCGTCGAGCGCCTGGCCGAAGCGCTGGATGTGCACGACCAGTTGGGCAAGAAACCTGCCGCCCTGTCCCTCGGCCAGCGTCAGCGGGTCAGCTGCGCCCGCGCCCTGGCCCATGCCCCGACGCTGCTGCTGGCCGATGAACCGACCGCCGCGCTGGACCCGGTCAACGCCGAGCGGGTGATGCAGTTGTTGCTGCGCGAGGCCGAGGCGCGCCAGGTGACCTGCGTGGTCGCCACTCACGACGAGGCCCTGGCCCGCCAGGCCGGACTGACGGTGCTGCGCATGGCTTGCCGGCGCGAGGCCGACGGCGGCGTCACGGCAACGCTGGAGCGGGCCGCCTGATGCGCCCGCTGCTGATCGCCGGGCTGGCCTGGCAGGACTACCGCAACGATGCGCGGCTATCGGCGTGTGGCGTGTTGGCGCTGGTGGCGGTCATCGCGCCGCTGCTGGTGCTGTTCGGCCTTAAGTTCGGCCTGGTCGGCAGCCTGACCGAGCGCCTGCAGCGCGACCCGGGCGTGCGCGAGATCATTCCCCTGGGCGGCGGGCGCTTTCGCGCCGAGTTCCTCGACGAACTGGCACAGCGTCCGGGAGTGGCCTTCGCCATCCCGCGCACCCGACAGATCGCCGCCACCGCCGAACTGCTGTTGCCCGCCCACGGGCGTGGCCTGACGGTTGAGATGCTGCCTACCGCCGAGGGCGATCCCTTGCTGGCCCAGGTCGCTCCCCCATCGGGGCTGCAACAGGTGGTGCTGAGCTTTACCGCCGCGGAAAAGCTCGGTGCCAGGGCCGGGGACGAGCTGCAGGCCAGCTTCAGCCGCCAGCAGGCCGGGCAGATGCAATGGCGGCAGACGCGCCTGCAGGTCATCAGCGTGTTGCCCCTGGCCGCGTTCGAGCGCGATGGTCTTTTCGCATCGTTGCAGTTGCTCGAAGCCGTCGAGGACTACCGCGATGGCCGCGCGGTGCCGGCACTGGAGTGGCAAGGCGAGGCGCAAGGCCCTCTGGCGCAGCGGGTATACCCGGCGTTTCGCCTGTATGCCCGCGAGCTGGCCGATGTCGAGCCGCTGCGCCAGTTCTTCGCCGAGCGCAAGCTGCTGGTCTCGACCCAGGCCGCACAGATCGCCCAGGTGCAATCGCTCAGCCGCAACCTCGACCTGGTGTTCTGGATCATCGCCAGCCTGGCCGTGGCCGGCGCCGTGGCGGCCATCGCCGCGGGCGCGGTGGCGGCGGTGGAGCGCAAGCAGCGCGAGCTGGCGGTGCTGCGCCTGCTGGGCTTCGGCACCGCCGCGCTGCTGTTGTTCGTGGTGCTCCAGGCGCTCTACAGCGGCCTTTTGGCCGCCGCCGTGGCGGGACTGTTGTACCTGCTGGCCGAACACGGCCTGAACCGGCTTTTCATGCAGGTGCCCGGCGAGTTCGCCAGCCACCTGCTGCCCATGCACTACCTCGTTGCGTTGTGTGCCGTGCTGCTGGCCAGCACTGCCGCCGCCGCCCTGGGCGGCTGGCGGGTAGCGCGCATCGAGGCTTGCCAAGGAATACGTGATGTCTGATCGCCGTCTCGGGGCTGCCGCCCTGATCCTCACCGCGCTGAGCCTGGGGGCCTGCTCCCCGGCCGATGGCGACGACAAGGCCCAGCCGGCCGTGCAGTCCCAGGCCGCGGCCGACAGCAAGTTCGACAACCCCAAGCCGTTGCCGGGCGATGTCAGCCTGCCGCTGCCCTGTGGCGGCGAGCTGGTGCTGCGCAGCGTCTATGTGCTGGCCCAGGGCAGCCTCGACGACCGCGAGGTCAACCTCGGCTACCCGTTCAGCGAAGGCGAGGCCGGCTACAAGCAGTCGTTCATTTCCGGTTACCGGCGCGACTTCATCAACGGTCAGTTCAGCCTGCAGGACCTGGCGCCGCAGTGGCAGAAGGCGGTCGCCCCGAGCCTGCCAAAGGTCGAGAAAGGCAGCCCGCTCACGCCGATGATGTACTTCATCGGCAAGTACGAAGTGACCGCCCGCCAATACGCCCAGGTGATGGCCCAGGCGCCGTCGCTGGCCGGCGGCGACGCGGCGCCGGCCTGCGAGGCGAACAACGACGCGGCAGGGCGACTGCCCAAGGTCAAGCTGTCGCGCTTCGAGGCCGAACGTTTCGCCGCCGTCTACAGCGCCTGGCTGATGAAGCACCATCGCGACCTGCTGCCGGTCAGTGGCCGTGGCAGCAAGGCCGAGGACGGTGGCACCGGTTTCGTGCGCCTGCCCACCGAAGTCGAGTGGGAGTTCGCCGCCCGTGGCGGTTCGGCGGTCAGCCGCCAGGAGCTGGAAGGGCGGTTGTTCCCGCGCAAGGTCGAAGGCGCCGACAGTGACGGGCCGCTGGCCGACTTCGCGGTGTTCAACCAGGTCGCCGGCGGCACCGGGCAGGCGGCGCGGCTGATGCCGATCGGTACCAAGCAGCCCAACCCGCTGGGCTTGTTCGACGTGATCGGCAACGCTGCCGAGATGGTCCAGGAGTCGTTCCAACTGGTCAACGCCGGGCGCCTGCAGGGCGCCTACGGTGGCTTCGTGGTCAAGGGCGGCAACTACCTCGAGGGCGAGGGCACACTGTTCACCGGGATGCGCCGCGAGTATCCGCTGTTCGGCGCCGACGGCACCGAGCAGCGCAACGAGACCACCGGCTTTCGCGTAGCCATCGGGGCCCTGTCGGCCCCGCGCTCACGCTACCAGGAACTGTTCGAGCAGTGGCAGAAGGAAGGCCGTCTGGCCGGCCTGACCGACGACATCGACGCCGCCCAGGACCCGACCAAGCGCCTGGACAGCATCATCGCCGCCGCCACCGACCCGCGCCAGCAGGCCGAGCTCGGCCTGGTCAACGAAGAGCTCAAGCGCAACGTCTCGCTGATCGCCCGCCAGCGTGAAGAGGCCGCCGGCAACCTGATCCAGTCCGCCGCCCTGGTGGCCGAGACCGTCAACAACTACAACATCCGCCTGACCAACCTGCAGGCCACCCAGGCCAAGGCCGAGGCCTCGGGCGACCAGACCAGCGCGCGCATGTACGGCGCCGCCATCGCCAATGGCCGCGCCGCCCTCGACGGCGCCGTGGCGATCTACATCGACAACCTGGCCAGTGGCACGCGCTACACCGACGCGGTGATCCAGGCGCAGTTCCAGCGGGTCAAGGAAGAACTCAATCGCAAGCCGGTCCTGGGCAACAGCCTGGTGACCCGCGCCACCCTGTTCGTCCGCCACGTCGGGGAGTACCGCCAGAGCCGGCGGGCCGATCCGGCGACGATCCTCAAGGAGCTGCTGGCATCGGCCGCCCCGCGACCCTAAGGACAGCTTCGACAGAAAGGACTCCCGGGTGGCACGAAGCCTCCGGATACCGAGAAACCCAAGAAGAGAAACCAGACCATGTTCACCCGCAAACCCCTGATCACTGCATCCCAGGCCCGTACCGCGCTGCTGCTGGCAGCCGGTTTCAGCACCGTGCTGTTGAGCGGTTGCGCCAGCTCGCCCGTGTCCAAGGTCGGCGCCACGACCAAGGTCGAGTACTACCCCAACTGCTACGAGCCGGTGCAGCACCTGCGCTCCACCGACGGTGACATGACCCGCTCGGTCGCCACCGGCGCGCTGCTCGGCGCGGTCGGCGGCGCCCTGACCGGCGCCCTGGTCGACAAGGAAAACCGTGGCCGCAATGCCGCCATCGGTGCCGCCGGTGGCGCCCTGGTCGGCGGCGCGGCCGGTTACTACACCGAGCGTCAGAAGCAGATCAGCGACGACAAGCAGCGTATCGCCTCGTACGCCACCGATATCGACAAGAGCGCCGCCGACCTGGACCGCACCACCGCCTACGCCAAGTCGTCGCAGTCCTGCTACCAGCGTGAGTTCGCCAGCCTGATCCAGAACCGCAAGGCCGGCCGCATCAACGACACCGAGGGTCGCAAGCGCCTGGCCGAGATCGTTGCCGGCCTGCAGGAGTCGAACAACCTGCTGACCACCGTCAACGGCCGCCTGGGTGAGAACCTGAACAACTACACCCAGGCCTACGAGCAGGACCTCAAGCAGGTCGGCGTCGCGCGCACCGACGTGGTCGCCGTGGCCCAGCCGCCGAAAGTGGCGACCACCGGCAAGAAGAAGGACGTGAAGAAGGTCCAGCCGGCCAAGACCAACACCAAGGTGCCACAGGAAGCGGTGGCCACCGAGAAGACCCTGCAGAACGCCAACGGCAAGAAAGCCGAGGCCCAGCAGGTGGCCAAGGCGGGTACCGACCAGGTCAACGCCATGTGCCGCAACCCGGACATGGGTGACTGGGCGCCGGTGCCGTGCCCGAACGTGTGATGCCTTGAGCGCCTGTGGGATCGGGTGAACCTGTTCCCACAGGTGTGCTGCTATCTGTGTAAGGAAACCACCCCGTGACAGATCTTCTGGTCAACTCCCTGGCCAACAACTCCCAGTTCCTGGCACGCCAGCGCATCCAGGCGCGGATCAACCTGCCGCAGATGTTCGCCGCCATCGACGCCGACCCGCGTATCGTCGGTGCCGGTGTGGTGTACATCGACGCCGAATACAACATTGTCACCCTGCGTGAGTTTCAGCCGATCTGCAGCATCCGCCCCAAGCGCGTGATCCTGCGCGAGATCAAGAAGTACCAGACACCTGACCAGTACACCCAGCAGCTGCAGCACAATCCGCGCGAGTCGCGGGTGGTCAAGGAGGCGGTCAACACGACCCTTTCCTGCGCGGGCGCTGTGATCGGCTGGTTCGTGGTGTTCAGTGGCACCATTGCCGCACCTTTTTCCGGCGGTACCAGCCTGGTACTGACCTATATCGGTGGCGCCGCCGCCACCGCCAGCAGCATCCAGTGCGGCATTGGTGTAATGCGCACGGTGCGTGAAGTGACCAACCCAGCGGCCAACGATGCCCTCGATGAGAACCAGTGGTACCAGGCCGCCTCGATGGTGCTCGATGGCGTCTCGTTGCTGGGGGTCGGCGCGTCGGGCCTGAGTACGTTGAAGTACCTGCAAGTACACAAGGCCGCCACGGGGCGGAGCTGGCTGGAGTTGTCCAAGAGCCTCAGCCGCCAGCAGCGCAAGGCGCTGACCGACGAGTTGCTGTCGATCAAGCACCCGAGCCTGACCGCCAAGCAGATCAAGTTGCAGCAGGCGGCAGGGACCATGACCAAGCGCTACACCCCGACCGAGATCAGCCACGCCACGCAGACCCTGATGCGCGACTCGCTCGGCGCCACCTTCGGGTTGGCCGGGAGTGCAACGGTGCAGAGCATCGCCGTAGGGCTATACGAAGAGATCGAGTGATGATGAAGCCTGCGCAATTCCAGACTTTCATGCGCCGTTACTTCCCGACGTTCTTGCTGGGGTTTTTCATTTGCCTCCTGTCGGCGGCGTTGTCAGCAACGCTGTGGATCGACAGTCACTGGCGCAATCACCCGGATAACCCCTTGTTCACCATGATGTCCAGCGCTGTGCTGGTCTTGCTGCTGTGTTCCGGGCATTTCGCGATGGTCCGCGGCTTCACATGGGCAGCATGGGTGGTGCTCCCTGTACCCACAGTGGCCTTGCTGATGGCGTTGAGCTTGCTCGGTAGCGGTGTGAATGCTGTGTTGCTGGCAATCTTGCTGGCGCTGCCATTGCTCGCGCTGCTGGTTTTCAACAGCCAGCGGCATCGGGAAATGCGCCGGCGGTTGGTGGAACTGCGCAAGGTGCGGCGTTAGCGCAATGACGCTCAAGCCTTTTCTGAAGCGTTACTTCGGTGTATTCATCGGCGCCTACTTCTCGTCGATCATTGCCGTGTCCTGGACCTTTGCATTGGTGTGGAGCACTTATTGCCGAAGCTGCTCAAAGGACGGGTTACTTCCCTGGAGTCTGCTGGCGATATTGGCAGTTTTCATGCTGGGACACGGCGCCGTGGTTCGCGGGCGGGCCTGGGATGCATGGCGCTTGCGACCTATGGATATCGCCCCAACCTGTTCATCTACGCCAGTAGCCTGGTCACTGCGCTGGTAACCTTGCTATTGCTCAATAGTCGCAGGTACCGGGAAACGCGCACTTGCCTGGCAGAGTATCGGGAGAAGCGACGTAAGGAGCGCCTGGCGCGCCGCTGACTCCGGATACCCCTCCTGGGCAACAAGAGCCTCAGGCAGTCGAGTTAATCTTGTTGTTTAAGCTTCTCATCATTGGCTTTTTTCAAAGAGTCGGCCTTGTTGGCCATCACATTCAAGCCCGTTGTCAAAATGGTGTAGCGCTCGACGGAGGATGCATACGACAGCAGGGCATACGTCAGCTGGTGCTCGATTGCGATCTTGATATTGTCGAAGGACTGCGCGTCAGGTTTGGACTTGCGAATGGCAATGGCGAGTTTTTGAAGGGTGTCGCTCAGCGTGTCGGCTGCTGACTGAAAATCGGTCAACGGTACGGCAAGTTCAGGTGATTCTGCTTTCAAGGTGTCTACTATCTTGTCCGCTTTATCGCGGATGCTGCGAAACTCAGCGAGAGAAACAGAGGAGTCTTGTGCAATTTCCTCGATTGCGTCATTCAGTTCTTTGTTGGTTGATTCCAGTTTGAGTCCCATGTCGTGTTACTCCTTTGAGGATATGAAGAACCGCCATAGGAACGCTAAACCGGCAGTGGCACCGGCACCACTGGTAAAAATGATAGGTAGGGCTACAACTGCTGGACCAGAGCCTTCAACTGTTCTTGCCGTTCAGCCTGGTTGACCCGCGCCCCGGGATTGAGCGTCGACCACTGCGGATGTGCTCGCGCCTTGCGCAGTGCCTCGGGCAGCTTGCCCTCGCGCCAGCCTTTGTCGTCCGCGGGCGTCAGGCGAATGCTGTCCTGCGCTGCGTGCCCTCGCCCTTCCAGGGCCGTGACCAACTGCTGCTGACGCAACGCCAGCAGGCGCAGCACGGCGTCATCCACCGTCAATTCGCGCTGGCCCTTGAGCTTGCCCATCAGGCGCGAACCGTAGTTGCGCGCGGTCTGCAAGGCGCCGCCGGCGATGGCGCCGGCGAGCGCGGCGGCGCCCAGGGTCAGGCCGCCCACCAGCAGGTCCACGCCCGCGCCCGCTGCGGCACCGGCCGCCACGCCGCTGCCCAGGCGCACACCGAGCAACTTCAGGGTTTCCGGGTTGAACAGGTCGTCGCCCCAGCGGCCGTCGAGCAGCGGCAGGTCACCGGCATTGGCATCCTCGCGGCGGAACGCATACAGCTTGAGCAGCGCCTCGACACAGCGCTGTTCGCGCTGGCGCACATCCTGGCGCAGGGCTTCGATGGCCCGTGCCTCGGCGGCAGGCTCCGCCTCGACGCTGCGTCGGCAGGCGGCGCAATCGAGCAGCAGCTCGGCGACCAGGCGTTTGCCGCTGTGCCGGCGGGCCTGGCGCTGGGCCTGCTGGTCGTCGATCAGCCGTTGCAGCGCGGGGCGGGCATCTTCCAGCAGCAGTGCCAGGCTTTCGTAGAGGCGGCGCTCGCCGTCCTCGGGCGGGGCCACGCTGTCGAAGCGCACCAGCGCATGCAGGCCCAGGCGCGCCAGGGCCTCGCGCCACTCCGGCTCGCGGTGCTGGCTGCTGGCGACGAAGTTGAGCACCGGCAGCAGCGGCTTGCCGCAACCGGCCAGTACTTCCAGTTCGTCGCGGTACTTGGCCAGCACCGGTTCGCGGGCGTCGATCACGTAGAGGCCGGCGTTGCTCGCCAGCAACTGGCGCAGCACCTTGGCTTCCTGTTCGAAACGCTGGCGCGCCTCGCTGCCCTGGAGGAAACGCTCCAGGCGGGCGGGGCCGTCCAGGCGCTCGCCCGGACGCTCGAGGCGCTCCAGGTAGTCGAGCAGGGCGATGGCGTCTTCCAGGCCTGGGGTGTCGTACAGCTCCAGCAACGGCTCGCCGTCCACCGACAGGCGTGCACCTTCCACATGGCGGGTGGTGCTGGGGCGGTGCGAGACCTCGCCGAAGCCGACGTCGCGGGTCAGGGTGCGCAGCAGCGAGGTCTTGCCGACGTTGGTGTGGCCGACCACGGCCAGTTTCAGCGGCTCAGTCATGGCCATGCTCCAGCCAGGTCACGGGCGAGGTGTCGGCGTGGGCCAGGCCCAGACGGTCGAGGGCTTCGTGCCAGTCGCCCAGGCGTGCCGCGTCCAGGGCCTGGCCCGGTTGTGCCTGCAGCAGCCAGATCCGGGTGGCGCCGGCATTGCGCGCCAGCTCGGCGAGCAACGCCAGGCTGCCGCGATCCGGCGAGCGGCGCGGGTCGCAGGCGATGGCCAGGCGCGCCGGAGGGAAGCGGCTCAGTTGCTCGAGCAGCTTGTTGCGCGATTCGCGGCTGTCGAGCACGCCGGCGTGGGTGACCGACCGGGGCAGGGCGGGAGGCCATGGGCGCTGGTCGTCCAGCTCCAGGCCGACCAGCAAGGCGCCGCTGCTGCCGCTCTCCAGCTGGCCGGCTTCGAAGCGCGGCAGGGTGTCGGGGGCAGGGTCCTGCACGTCAATGCGTTCGCTGCGCGGCATCAGCGCTTCGCGCAGCTGGGCGTAGCCGGGCAGGTCGAGGTCCAGCGTCAGGCGCTCGCGACCCTGGCGCCAGCGCCACAGGCACAATGCGGCCAGCGCCAGGCGCGGCAGCAGGCCGTAGACCAGCACCACGCCGAGCAGCCAACTGGCCCAGGCCTGGCGCGCCAGGTCGAGCGCGGGCAGGGTGGCGCCGCTGGCGCGGATCATGGTTTCGTCCGGCACGGCGAAGCCGAGCAGCGAGGGCAGGGCGCCAAGGGCCTGGGTCAGGGTGATGAAAGGTTGCGCGGCGAGCAGCGTGGTTTCCCAGACGAACCCGTAGCGCCGGGTCGCCAGCAGGGCCAGGAGCATGCCCAGCGCGGCGAGCATCGCCAGCAGCCACAGGCCATGCACCAGCAGGCCGAGCAACCAGCGGTTCAGGCGCTGGCGCTGCAGCAGCACCAGCAACGCCGGGGCCAACTGCGCGGCCTTGGCGTCGCGGGCCAGGCGCTCGCTCAGCCACAGCCAGAGGCGGCCCAGCGTCGCGCCCTGCTCGCCGGCAAAAAAGAAGCCCACGGCCCAGCCGAGCAGTAGCAGAAGGTTGAGCCCGAGCAGGCTGCCCAGGGCCCAGAACACGTTCACTGGCCGCTGGCCGTCGCCCAGGGCCGCCAGCCCCAGGCCGGCGCCGCTGAACACGGCCAGGAGCATCAGCGCCAGCAGCGCCAGGCGCGCGCCCTGCTTCCAGTGGCGCAGTGCCGTGTCCATGCCGTCGCGCCCGGCCAGCCACAAGGCGCGGGCCTCGATGCGCGTAGCCAGGTCGCCGCCTTGCTGGCGGGCGCGACGGTTGGCTTCCTGGTCCTCCAGGGGACCGGCATGTTCCTCGCGCAGGCGTATCGCTTCGGTTAGCCAGCGCTTGTCGAGTGGAGTCGGTGCCGTCACAAGCTCTTCCATTGCACAGGTCAGTGCGCAAGCATAACCCACGTGCCCGGTGCTATCCTCGCCGGCATGAACACATCACTCCCCCTCAGCCTGATCGCGGCGCTCGCCGAGAACCGTGTGATCGGCATCGACAACTCCATGCCCTGGCACCTGCCGGGGGATTTCAAGTACTTCAAGGCCACCACCCTGGGCAAGCCGATCATCATGGGGCGCAAGACCTGGGATTCACTGGGGCGGCCACTGCCGGGGCGGTTGAATATCGTCGTCAGCCGTCAGCCGGGCCTGCAACTGGCCGGGGCCGAGGTGTTCGCTTCGCTGGAAGAGGCCCTGCTGCGTGCCGAGCAGTGGGCGCGGGAGCAGGGCGTCGGCGAGCTGATGCTGATCGGTGGCGCGCAGCTGTATGGGCAGGCGCTGGACAAAGGGCTGGTGAGCCGGATGTACCTGACCCGAGTGGAGCTGTCGCCCGAGGGTGATGCCTGGTTCCCAGAGTTCGATCGCGGACAGTGGCAACTGAGCGCGAGTGAGCCGCAACCTGCCGAAGGACACGGGCCGGTTTATCACTTCGAAGTCTGGGACAAGGTCTGAATACCTGGGGCTGCGCAGCAGCCCCAGCGATCTATCAGGAATGACTCAACTCAGCATGCTCATCCCCGCTCAGCACCTGCTGATCAGTCTGCTTGAGCAACTGGCTGGTAACCACCCCTGCGGTCATCGAACCATTCACGTTCAACGCCGTACGCCCCATGTCGATCAGCGGCTCCACCGAGATCAGCAAGGCTACCAGTTCCACCGGCAAGCCCATGGCCGGCAGCACGATCAGCGCGGCGAAGGTTGCGCCGCCACCCACGCCGGCCACGCCGGCCGAGCTCAGGGTGACGATGGCCACCAGGGTGGCGATCCATAGCGGGTCAAAGGTGTCGATGCCCACCGCTGGAGCCACCATCACTGCGAGCATGGCAGGGTAGAGCCCAGCGCAGCCGTTTTGGCCGATGGTCGCGCCGAACGAGGCGCTGAAACTGGCGATCGACTGTGGCACGCCCAGGCGCTGCGTCTGCGCCTCGATGTTCAGCGGAATGCTGGCGGCGCTGGAGCGGCTGGTGAAGGCGAAGGTCAGCACCGGCCACACCTTGCGCAGGAAGCGCAGCGGACTGACGCCGGTCAGCGCCAGGATCACCCCGTGGACCACGAACATCAGGCCCAGGCCGAGGTATGACACCACCACGAAGCTGCCCAGCTTGAGGATGTCCTCGAGGTTGGAGCTGGCCACCACCTTGGTCATCAAGGCCAGCACGCCATAGGGGGTGAGTTTCATCACCAGGCGTACCAGGCGCATCACCCAGGCCTGCAGCACGTCGATGGCAGACAGGGCGCGCTCGCCCTTGTCCTTGTCGTCCTTGATCAGCTGCAGCGCGGCCAGGCCCAGGAACACGGCGAAGATCACCACGCTGATGATCGAGGTTGGCTTGGCCCGGGCCAGGTCGCCCACCGGGTTTGTCGGGATGAACGACAGCAGCAGTTGCGGGATGTTGAGGTCGGCGACCTTGCCCGCGTAGTCGTTGTGGATGGCCTGCAGGCGGGCGCTTTCCTGGGCGCCGGCCACCAGCCCCTCGGCGGTCAGGCCGAACAGGTTGGTCAGGGCAATGCCGATCAGCGCCGCGATGGCGGTGGTCAGCAGCAGGGTGCCGATGCTCAGCACGCTGATCCGGCCCAGGCTCGAGGCGTTGTGCAGGCGCGCCACGGCGCTGAGGATGGAGGCGAAGATCAGCGGCATGACGATCATTTGCAGCAAGCCGACATAGCCGTTGCCGACCAGGTCGAGCCAACCGAGGGTGGCCTTGAGCACCGGGTGGCCGGCGCCGTAGATCGTGTGCAGGACCAGGCCGAACACCACGCCCAGCACCAGGCCCAACAGCACTTTCTTGGCCAGGCTCCAGTCGGTGCGGCGGGTTTGCGCCAGGCCCAGCAGCAGGGCCAGGAACGCCAGCAGGTTAAGAGACAGCGGCAGGTTCATTGAAGCTCCAGGAAAAGGCGGAAGAGGCATCGCCTCTGTGAGCGATTACGAACGGAAATGCTAACAGCCTGAAAACAAACGAATTTATACCTAAAGGTAATTTGCATAGTCGCTTATGGAATAACGGCTGGTCGCTTTTGGCGATGAACATGACGTTTGCAGTTGTCTCGGGGTCGCTCACGCGTGCCTGTTTGTCACAGTTCGGGACTAGGGTTGAGCGGCCACGTCTTTGGGAGAACCGCACATGATGTCTGCTCCGAGAATCCTTGCCGGCAGCCTGGCCCTGTTGCTGAGCGCCAGCAGCTGGGCGGCCACCGAGCTCAAGCACTGGCCGGCCGAGGCCGCGCAGAAGCTCGACGCGATGATTGCCGCCAACGCCAACAAGGGTAACTACGCGGTGTTCGACATGGACAACACCAGCTACCGCTTCGACCTCGAGGAAGCGCTGTTGCCGTTCATGGAAAACAAGGGCCTGCTGACCCGCGACAAGCTCGACCCCTCGCTCAAGCTGATCCCGTTCAAGGACACCGCCGAGCACAAGGAGAGCCTGTTCAGCTACTACTACCGCCTATGCGAGCTCGACGACATGGTCTGCTACCCCTGGGTAGCCCAGGTGTTCTCGGGCTTCACCCTCAAGGAGCTGAAGCGGCAGGTCGATGAGCTGATGGCCTCGGGCAAGCCGATCCCCAGTACCTATTTCGAGGGGGATCAGGTCAAGACCATCGAGGTGCAGCCGCCCAAGGTATTCACCGGCCAGGCCGAGCTGTACAACAAGCTGATGGAGAACGGCATCGAGGTTTATGTCATTTCCGCGGCCTCCGAAGAGCTGGTGCGCATGGTCGCCTCCGATCCCAAGTACGGCTACAACGTCAAGCCGCAGAACGTGATCGGCGTGAGTCTGCTGCTCAAGGACCGCGCCAGTGGCCAGCTGACCACGGCGCGCAAGCAGATTACCGCCGGGCACTACGATCCCAAGGCCAATGAAGGCCTGGAGCTGACGCCTTACCTGTGGACCCCGGCCACCTGGATGGCCGGCAAGCAGGCGGCAATCCTCACCTACATCGATGAGTGGAAGAAACCGGTGCTGGTGGGCGGCGACACCCCAACCAGCGATGGCTACATGCAGTTCCACGGTGTGGATGTGAGCAAGGGCGGCATCCACCTGTGGATAAACCGCAAGGCCAAGTACATGGATCAGTTGAACGGCATGATCGCCAAGAACGCGGCGGCCCAGGCCAGGGAAGGGCTGCCGGTGACGGCGGACAAGAACTGGGTGATCGTGACGCCGGAGCAGATCCAGTAGCCGACGCTGCTCCCGCCGGGGCTCGGCGGAATAAAAAACCGGCGCTCAGGGCGCCGGTTCTTTTACCTTCAGAGCCTCACAGCCCGTCGAGCATCGCCTTGTTGCGCACAGCGCCCTTGTCGGCGCTGGTCGCCAGCAGGGCGTAGGCCTTCAGTGCGGTGGTCACCTTGCGTGGGCGCACTTCGGCCGGCTTCCAGCCTTTCTTGTCCTGCTCGACACGACGCTCGGCCAGCTCTTCATCGCTGACCAGCAGGTTGATCGAACGGTTCGGGATGTCGATCAGCACCTTGTCGCCATCGCGCACCAGGCCGATGGCGCCGCCTGCGGCGGCTTCCGGCGAGGCGTGGCCGATGGACAGGCCCGAGGTCCCGCCGGAGAAGCGGCCATCGGTGAGCAGCGCGCACGCCTTACCCAGGCCCTTGGACTTCAGGTACGAGGTCGGGTAGAGCATCTCCTGCATGCCCGGGCCGCCTTTCGGGCCTTCGTAGCGGATGATGACGATGTCGCCAGCCTTCACTTCGTCGGCGAGGATGCCGCGTACCGCGCTGTCCTGGCTCTCGAAGATCTTCGCGGTGCCTTCGAACACGTGGATCGACTCATCGACACCGGCGGTCTTCACCACACAGCCGTCCAGGGCGATGTTGCCATACAGCACGGCCAGGCCGCCCTCTTGCGAGTAGGCGTGCTCGATGCTGCGGATGCAGCCGTTTTCGCGGTCGTCGTCCAGGGTTTCCCAGCGGGTCGACTGGCTGAACGCGGTTTGCGTCGGGATGCCGGCCGGGCCTGCCTTGAAGAAGGTGTGCACGGTTTCGTCATCGGTCTGGGTAATGTCCCACTTGGCGATGGCCTCTTCCATGCTTGGGCTGTGCACGGTCGGCAGGTCGGTGTGCAGCAGGCCGCCACGGGCCAGCGAGCCGAGGATGCTGAAAATGCCGCCGGCGCGGTGCACGTCTTCCATGTGGTACTTCTGGATGTTCGGCGCCACCTTGCACAGCTGCGGTACCTTGCGCGACAGGCGATCGATGTCGCGCAGGTCGAAGTCCACCTCGGCCTCCTGCGCTGCGGCCAGCAGGTGCAGGATGGTGTTGGTCGAGCCGCCCATGGCGATGTCGAGCATCATGGCGTTTTCGAACGCCTTGAAGTTGGCGATGCTGCGTGGCAGTACCGACGCATCGTTCTCGCCGTAGTAGCGTTTGCACAGCTCGACGATGGTGCGCCCGGCGGTGAGGAACAGCTGCTCGCGGTCCGAGTGGGTGGCCAGGGTCGAACCGTTGCCCGGCAAGGCCAGACCCAGGGCCTCGGTCAGGCAGTTCATCGAGTTGGCGGTGAACATGCCGGAGCACGAACCGCAGGTCGGGCAGGCGCTACGCTCGTACTCGGCGACTTTCTCGTCGCTGGCGGTGGAGTCGGCGGCGATCACCATGGCGTCGACCAGGTCCAGGCCGTGGCTGGCCAGCTTGGTCTTGCCGGCTTCCATCGGGCCGCCGGAGACGAAGATCACCGGGATGTTCAGGCGCAGGGCGGCCATCAGCATGCCGGGGGTGATCTTGTCGCAGTTGGAGATGCAGACGATGGCGTCGGCGCAGTGGGCGTTGACCATGTACTCGACCGCGTCGGCGATGATCTCGCGGCTGGGCAGCGAGTAGAGCATGCCGTCATGGCCCATGGCGATGCCGTCGTCCACGGCGATGGTGTTGAACTCTTTCGCCACGCCACCGGCGCGTTCGATCTCGCGGGCGACCAGTTGGCCCAAGTCCTTCAGGTGCACATGACCCGGGACGAACTGGGTGAACGAGTTGGCGATGGCGATGATCGGTTTCTTGAAGTCTTCGTCCTTCATCCCGGTGGCGCGCCACAGGGCACGGGCACCGGCCATGTTGCGGCCTTGGGTGGAAGTCTTGGAACGATAATCAGGCATGGAGCGCTCCTGGCGGCTAAATCACGTCACGTAAATAGGGAGTGAGCTTCTCTTGTCCTGAAACGCCGAAGGCCGGTTGCCGCTGGCAAGGATGGGGGCCGAAGACCTCGCGGGATCGCCGCAGGCTCGACCAGAGCTCATAAACCCGCCGGGGATGTCTGGCGATGAATGGCTCGATTCTACACCGCCACGCCCGCTAGGGAATGGCGTTGTGATAATTGGCTGTCCCCAGCCCGCAAGGTAAAGGCCTTGGCGTGGTCCGGGCGGGTTTGGGTAGACTTGCGCGCTTCCTGTTCCACTGGCCAAAAGGATTTGCAATGCCAGCGCCAAGTCGCTCCTTATTGTTCTACGTCTTCATCGGCCTGATCCAGGGCCTGGTGCTGCTCACCACCGTGAAGGGGCAAGGCGAGCTGCTTGGCTTCAACCTGTCGGTAGCCCTGTGCGCCGCGGTGGTCGTGGCCGGCGTGAACCTGCAACTGCTCGGCAGCGCGGTGCGCCAGCGTGGCACCGGCTGGCTGGTGTTGGGCCTGACCCTGCTGATCAGCGGGATCAGTGCCGGGGTCCTGGGTAGCGAGCGTATGGGCTGGCTGCAGCAGACCTGGTTCCTGGCCGCCGTCGTGCTGGGCTACATAGGCACCGCGTTCATTCTTGCCTGGCCGACCCGCGAAGGGGTGGCGCCGCGCTATGAGGACCTGTTCCGGCATGCCTGGAACAACGTGTTCATCCTGTTCCTGGCGCAAATGCTGACTGGCCTGTTCTGGCAGTTGCTGTGGTTGTGCGCGTTGCTGTTCGGCATGCTTGGCATACCGCAGGTCACGGATGTGGTGGAGTCTGCGGTGTTTCTCTGGCTGGTACTGCCGGTGGTGTTCTCCCTGGGGATGCGCATGGGGCGGGAGAACGAAAAGATCATCGGCCTGCTGCGCGGCATCCTGTTGACGCTGTGCCGCTTCCTGTTGCCGCTCAGCGCGCTGATCGCCGTGCTGTTCACCCTGACGTTGCCGCTATCCGGCCTGCAGCCTGTGTGGGACACCGGTTACTCGACCAGCCTCCTGCTGGTGCTGGCAGGCATCAACCTGTTCCTGGTCAACGGGGTGTTCCAGGACGGCCGACAACCCAGCGTCTACCCTGCGCCGCTCAAGCGCCTGGTGGAGGCCAGCCTGGTGTGCCTGCCGGTGCTGGTGGGCCTGGCGGCCTACGCAAGTTGGCTACGCATCGATCAGTACGGTTTGACACCCTCACGGATCATGGCGGTGTTGCTGGTGGGCGTGATGCTGGTACATGGCTTGGCGGCGGTCTGGGCGGTGGTGGCTTCGCGCCAGGGCTGGCTGAACAGTCTGCGCGTGAGCAATCCGTGGATCGCTCTGCTCAGCGCGGTGCTGATAGTGCTGTTCTATACACCGTTGCTCGACCCGCAGGTGATGAGTGCGAAGAGTCAGGTCGGGCGCCTGCTCGGTGGGCGCACGCCGATTACCGAGTTCGATGCCGGGACCTTGTACCGCGACCTCGGTCAGCCTGGGCGTGCCGCCTTCGAGCAACTGGAGAAGCGGCTGGAAACGGATGAGCTGTTCGATGCGGGCCGCCGCGAGCAATTGCTGGGGATGATGGCGCAGGTGCGTCGGCCGGAAGTGGTCGAAACGCAGGGTCCGACGTTCGAGTGGCTGGGGCCGGTGCAGTCCACCAGCGAGTCACTGGCCGATTCGACGCTTGCTCAAAGCCAGTGCGGTGGCAAGGGATGCTACTTGTGGGCGGTCGATCTGGATGGTGATGGGCACAATGAAGTGTTGATGATCCCCCGGCACACCTACGCATCGAGTGTGTTCGTGTTCACCTGGGAGGAGCGCGAGTGGCGTGAAGTCGGCAGCCTGAGCGGCAGGATGGAAAACCTCGAGGGCCTGGCCAAAGGCATTCGCGAGGGCGCGGTGAAACTGGTGGCGCCGCGTTACAAGACGCTCAGCATCGATGGCCAGGAACTGGTGCCGGACTTCAGGCGGTAGCGGTTGGCGCGCATGGGCGTGAGCGTCTGAGGGAGCCGGGGCCGCAGAGCGGCCCCGGAACAAGCACCACTTAGCTGTTGGGCAGCAACCTGCAGGTGATGCTCTTGATGTAGCGGGTCTCGGCGATCGCCGGGTGCACCGGGTGGTCCGGGCCCTGGCCGCCGCGCTCGAGCATTTGCAGGTTGCGGTCCAGGTGGCGGGCGCTGGTCAGCAGGATGTTGTTCAGGTCGTCCTCTGGCAGGTGCATCGAGCACGAGGCGCTGACCAGGATGCCGTCCTTGGTGAGCATGCGCATGGCCTGTTCGTTGAGGCGGCGGTAGGCGGCCTCGCCGTTCTTCAGGTCCTTCTTGCGCTTGATGAAGGCGGGCGGGTCGGCAATGATCACGTCGAAACGCTCTTCGGCGGCCTTCAGCTCGCGCAGGGCCTCGAATACGTCACCTTCGATGCAGGTCAGTTTTTCGCTGATGCCGTTCAGCGCGGCGTTACGCTCAACGCCATCGAGTGCAAAGCCGGAAGCGTCCACGCAGAACACTTCGCTGGCGCCGAACGCACCGGCCTGCACGCCCCAGCCACCGATATAGCTGAACAGGTCGAGCACACGCTTGCCCTTGACATAGGGGGCCAGGCGGGCGCGGTTCATGCGGTGGTCGTAGAACCAGCCGGTCTTCTGGCCTTCGCGTACCGGAGCCTCGAACTTCACGCCGTTCTCTTCCAGCGCGACCCAGTCCGGCACTTCGCCGTAGACGGTTTCGACATAGCGGCCTAGGCCTTCGGCGTCACGGGCGGCGGAGTCGTTCTTGAAGAGGATGCCGCTCGGCTTCAGCACCTGGACCAGGGCGGCGATGACGTCGTCCTTGTGCGCTTCCATGGTGGCCGAGGCCAGCTGTACCACGAGGATGTCGAAGAAGCGGTCGACCACCAGGCCCGGCAGCAGGTCGGAGTCGCCGTAGACCAGGCGGTAGCACGGCTTGTCGAACAGGCGCTCGCGCAGCGACAGGGCGACGTTCAGGCGGTGCACCAGCAGCGACTTGTCCAGCGGCAGCTTGATGTCGCGCGACAGCAGACGGGCGCAGATCAGGTTGTTCGGGCTCATCGCCACCACGCCCAGGGGCTTGCCGTTGGCGGCTTCGAGGATGGCCTGCTGGCCGGCCTTCAGGCCCTGCAGCGGGGTCGCGGCGACGTCGACTTCATTGCTGTAAACCCACAGGTGGCCGGCGCGCAGGCGGCGGTCGGCATTGGCTTTGAGGCGAAGGCTGGGCAGGGACATGACGTCGCTCCGGGAAAAAAGAGCGGGAGTATACCGTGTTGGCCTCAGGTTCGCTGATGGGTTCGACCAAGTGCTCCGCGCCCATGGCTAAAGAAATTTTGGGATCCAACGATCCACTGATAGTTACCCTGCCGGCGTACAGGGTTAGAATCCCCCGTCCCCAGCGAGAATGCACGAATGTCCCAGGAACTTACCGCCGAACAGATCCAGCAAGCCCTGCAGGGCATCACCATCCCGCCGCAGCCGCAGATCATGGTCGACCTGCAGTTCGAGCAGTACATGCCCGACCCGGACCTCGAGACCATCGCCAAGCTGATCAGCCAGGACCCGGGCCTTTCCGGCGCCTTGCTGAAACTGGTCAACTCGGCGCAGTTCGGCCTGGCGAACAAGATCGGTTCGATCCAGCGCGCCGTGAACCTGCTGGGCAGCCGTTCGATCATCAACCTGATCAACGCCCAGTCGATCAGGGGTGAAATGACCGACGAGACCATCGTCACCCTCAACCCGTTCTGGGACACCGCCCAGGACGTGGCCATGACCTGCCTGACCCTGGCCAAGCGCACCGGCATCCAGGCGGTGGACGAGGCCTACACCCTGGGCCTGTTCCACGACTGCGGCGTGCCGCTGATGCACAAGCGTTTCCCCAACTACATGGAAGTGCTGGAGGAGTCCTACGCCAAGACCAATGACGAGGTCCGCGTGGTGGACACCGAGAACCGCGTGTTCAACACCAACCACTCGGTGGTCGGCTATTTCACCGCCAAGTCCTGGCGCCTGCCGGAGCACATCAGCGCCGCCATCGCCAACCACCACAACGCCCTGGCGGTGTTCCGCGACGAATCCTCGCGCAATACCCAGACCCAGCTGAAGAACCTGCTGGCGGTGCTGAAGATGTCCGAGCACATTTGCGCCTCCTACCGCGTGCTGGGCAACCAGAGCGTCGATCACGAGTGGAACATGGTTGGCCCGCTGGTGCTGGATTACATCGGCCTGACCGAATACGACTTCGAGCAGCTCAAGCAGAACATCCGCGAAATGGGCGGGCACTGAGTCATGCCGGAACTGCCAGAGGTCGAGACGACGCGGCGCGGCATCGCGCCCTACCTGGAGGGGCAGCGGGTCAGCCGCGTGGTGGTGCGCGACCGGCGCCTGCGCTGGCCGATCCCGGAAGACCTCGACGTGCGCCTGTCGGGACAGCGTATCGTCAGCGTCGAGCGGCGCGCCAAGTACCTGCTGATCAACGCTGAGGTCGGCACCTTGATCAGCCACCTGGGTATGTCGGGCAACCTGCGCCTGGTCGAACTGGGCTTGCCGGCGGCCAAGCACGAGCATGTGGATATTGAGCTCGAGTCGGGGCTGATGCTGCGCTATACCGACCCGCGCCGTTTCGGGGCCATGCTCTGGAGCGTCGATCCGCTCAACCATGAACTGCTGATTCGCCTGGGGCCGGAGCCGCTGACCGAGCTGTTCGACGGCGAGCGGCTGTTCCAGCTGTCCCGGGGGCGCTCGATGGCGGTCAAGCCGTTCATCATGGACAACGCCGTGGTGGTGGGCGTGGGCAACATCTACGCCACCGAAGCACTGTTCGCCGCCGGGATCGACCCGCGCCGCGAGGCAGGCGGGATCTCCCGGGCGCGCTACCTGAAGCTGGCGATCGAGATCAAGCGGGTGCTGGCGGCGGCCATCGAGCAGGGCGGGACCACCTTGCGCGACTTCATCGGAGGCGATGGGCAGCCGGGGTACTTCCAGCAGGAACTGTTCGTCTATGGACGCGGTGGTCAGCCGTGCAAGGTGTGTGGTACCGAGTTGCGTGAAGTGAAGCTGGGGCAGCGGGCGAGCGTGTTCTGCCCGAAATGCCAGCGTTGATGCCGCAGCCTTGTTGGCTCGCTCTCGTGGGAGCGGGCTTGCCCCGCGACAGGGCCGGATCAGTCGACTATCGCCGCCTGCCCTACACCCCTGGGGTCACTGGCCGCCTCCACGGTCCCGCCAGCCTTGTCCCAGTACAGCACCTGCTGATTCCCGTATTGGCGCCCGACATCCTTCAGCCGATATCCACGCTCCTCAAGCTCGGCCTTCTGCTGAGCGCTGAACGTACCCGGCTCATGCTCCACCACATCCGGCAGGTACTGATGGTGATAGCGCGGCGTCGCCGGCCACTCGGCCACCGGCCGTCCTTCGAGGAACCCCATCACCGACAGCAGCACCATGCTCGGAATCCGGCTGCCGCCCGGCGTGCCGAAGCTGGCGAACTGGCTGGGGCTTTCGATGAAGGTCGGGCTCATGCTCGACAAGGGCCGCTTGCCCGCCGCCACTGCGTTGGCCAGGCTGCCGGCCAGCCCATAGCTGTTGCTGCCGGTGGGGTCGGCGGCGAAGTCGTCCATCTCGTTGTTCAGTACCACGCCGGTGCCGGGCACGCTGAACGCCGCGCCGAATGGCAGGTTGACCGACAGCGTGGCGGACACGGCATTGCCGTCGGCGTCGATCACCGTGAAGTGGGTGGTGTGGTCGCCTTCGCGCCAGGCCGGTGAAGGGGGCAGGGCGCTGCTGGGGGTGGCCTGGCGCACGTCGATGCTGTCGGCCAGGCCGGTCAGGTACTGGCGCGCCAGCAGGCGGTTGATGGGGTTGGCCACGTAGTCCGGGTCGCCCAGCCGACCACGGTCGCGGTAGGCGCGGCGCAGCACTTCGATCACATAGTGGCTGCGCTGTACCGGTTCGGCGCTCTGCCAGGGCAGACGCTGGAGCATGGCCAGGCTCTGGGCCAGGGCCACGCCACCGGCCGAGGGCGGTGGACTGCTGATCAGCTCGCGCTGGTCGGCCAGTGGATAACGCAGCGGCTCGCGCCAGGCGGTGTGGTAGCCGGCGAGGTCATCGAGGGTCCAGACACCGCCGGCCTGGCGCACGCCGTCGACCAGGCGGTGGGCCGTCGGGCCACGGTAGAAGCCGTCGCGGCCGTGCTCGGCCATGGCCTGCAGGGTCGAGGCCAGTTCCGGTTGGCGAATCACCGTGCCGAGCGCCGGTACGTCGTTGCCGGCGAGGAACAACCGGGCGCTTTCGGCATTGTCGCGCAGGGCGCTCAGGCGCATGGTCGCGCGGTCGCGGTAAATGCGGTCGACGGCAAAGCCCTGGTTGGCCAGGCGGATGGCCGGGGCCAGGCTGTCCTTGAGTGGCAGCTTGCCGTGGGTCGCGGCCAGGTCGGCCAGTGCCTGGGGCAAGCCTGGGATGGCAGCGGCCAATGGGCCGTTGATCGACAATCCTGGTTGGACCTTGCCATCCTTCAGGTACATGTCGGCCCGGGCGGCGGCCGGGGCGCGCTCGCGGGCGTCGAGGAAGGCATAGCGTGGGCTGTCAGCGCTCTCGCGCAGCAGGAAGAACCCGCCGCCGCCAAGGCCGGAGCCGTAAGGTTCGACAACGGCCAGCGTGGCGCCGATGGCCACCGCGGCATCGAAGGCATTGCCGCCCTGCTGCAGGATCTGCCTTGCCGCGGCGGTGGCTTCACCGTGCGGGCTGGCGATCGCCGCCTGGCCTGGCCCGGCGGCCAGGGCGCCAGGGGCCAGCAGCGCCAGGAGGGCGCCGAGGGCTGCGTGGCGAAGCGCGGCGACGAACGGCATCAGGCCTTGCCGGTGATCCGGCGGTACTTGGCCATCAGTTCGTCTTCGGTTTCCGGGTGGGCTTCATCCAGGGGGATGCAGTCCACCGGACAGACTTGCTGGCACTGGGGCTCGTCATAGTGGCCGACACACTGGGTGCACAGGTTCGGGTCGATCACGTAGATCTCTTCGCCTTGCGAGATGGCGGCGTTCGGGCACTCGGGTTCGCAGACGTCGCAGTTGATGCAATCGTCGGTGATGATCAGGGACATGGGGACTCCGGCCGGGGCGTTGGGCCCGGGCATGGTTCAAAGCGATGGGCACAATTGTGCCGGATTCGCGCCCGCAGTGCACGCGGGCGCGACATCGTGACCGCGCGGCTTACTTGCGGAAGCGCTCGGTCAGCGCGTCGGCAACGGCAGGGTGCACGAACTTGCTGATATCACCGCCCAACGCGGCGATTTCCCGAACCAATGTCGAGGAAATGAACGAATAGCGCTCGGAAGGCGTGAGGAATAGGCTCTCGACGTCCGGCGCCAGCTGGCGGTTCATGTTGGCCAGTTGGAACTCGTACTCGAAGTCGGATACCGCGCGCAGGCCGCGCAGGAACACGTTGGCGTTCTGCTCCTTGGCGAAATGCGCCAGCAGCGAGGAAAAGCCGATGACTTCGACATTGGGCAGGTGCTTGGTGACCTCGCGGGCCAGCGCTACCCGTTGCTCCAAGGGGAACAGGGGGTTTTTCTTGGGGCTGGCCGCCACGGCGATGATCACATGGTCGAACAGGCGCGAGGCGCGCTCGACCAAGTCGCCATGGCCTTTGGTAATGGGGTCGAAAGTACCCGGGTACAACACTCGGTTCATCGCGTCATCCTGGCTGGAGTGCGTTGGGGAGTCGGATGGTAGCGCAGCGACTGCGCCCGGCCAAGTCGCGTGGCCGGTCGATGGCACTATAGACAGCATGGCTATTGGCTGTCATGCGCTGGGTGCCAGGCGGCCAGCCAGCGCTTCGCTAAGCAGGGCGGTCAGGGCGTAGACCGAAAGCTGCGGGTTGGCGCCGATGCTGGTGGGGAACAGCGAACCGTCGTGGACCGACAGGTTTTCCAGCTGGTGATGCCGGCCCAGGCTGTCGCACACCGTCTGGCGCGGATCCTCGCCCAGGGCGCAGCCGCCCATGACGTGGGCGCTGCCCAGGCGCATGCGAAACAGTTCCAGGGGCAGGCTGTCGATCAACGCCTTGGCCTGTTCCGGGTTATCGACATACCGGGCATCGCCATGCACCGGCAGCACCCGGCGGGCACCGGCGGCGAACTGGATCTTCGCCATGCTGTGCCAGGCCCGGCGCAGCCCGTCGTGAAGGTAGTCGGTGACCGGGTAGTCGAGCACCGGCGAGCCATCGCCACGCAACTCCACCTGGCCGCCGGGGCTGTCCGGGTGGAAACCATCGCGCAGCAGCGCCAGCATCACGTGGGTATGGGGCAGCTCGGCCATGCGCAGGGCATTGTCCTGGCCATGGCCACCGAGCAGGGTGCTGGCCAGGGCCGGGTGCAGCGGCGGGACTTCGAGCTTGTAGCCGACCGGGCCGGCGACGCCGTCCTGCCATTGGAACTGGTCGCTGTAGATCGACTGCGGCGCGCCGTAGTACGGGTCGATCTTCGCCTCGAACTGCGCGGCGCTGAAGTTGACCAGGTGCAGGAAGGTGCGTTTGCCCAGGCGCTGGTGGGGGTCGGGCGCTTCGGAGCGCAGCAGCAGCGCTGGGCTGTTGATGCCGCCCCCGGCCAGTACGTAATGCCGGGCGCGCACCCGCACCTGGCGCCCCGTGGGCTGGATCCCCTGGGCGTCCAGGGCCTGGCATTGCAGGTGGTCGATGCGTTGGCCATCGTGGCTGAAGCGCTCGGCGCGGGCCAGGTAGAGCAGTTCGCCGCCTTGCTCGAGAGTGGCCGGAATGCTGGTGACCAGCATCGACTGCTTGGCGTTGACCGGGCAGCCCATGCCGCAGTAACCCAGGTTCCAGCAACCGCGCACGTTGCGCGGGATCACCGCCCAGCGCAGGCCGAGCGCCTCGCAGCCGCGACGCAGCACATCGTTGTTGGCATTGGGCGGCATCATCCAGGGGCTGATGCCCAGGTGCTGCTCCATGCGTTCGAACCAGGGTTTCAGGCTGTCGCTGTCCAGGCCCTTGACCCCATGTTCACGGGCCCAGTGCTCCAGGGTCTGCGGCGGCGTGCGGAAACTCGAGGTCCAGTTGACCAGGGTGGTGCCGCCCACCGCCCGGCCCTGCAGGATGGTAATGGCGCCGTCCTTGCTCAGGCGGCCCAGGCCCTCCTGGTAGAGATCGGCATAGGCTTCGTGCTCCAGCAGGTGGAAGTCGCTGCTGGTTCTCAGCGGGCCTTCCTCGATCAGCAGTACCTTCAGGCCGGCCGCGCTCAGCCGTTCGGCGCTTGTGGCGCCGCCCGCGCCGCTGCCGATCACGGCGACGTCGGCTTCCAGGCTCAGGTCCTGCTCCAGGCGCGAGCCATCGTGGGTGATCCAGCCTCGTTCAAGGCCTTGGCGAAACGGGTCGGGGACGGGCATTTGGCGATGCTCTTGTCAGTGGGTCAGATCTTCGGCGGCCCTGGGTAGCCGCAAGCCGCCCAGGCCTCGGGGCGCTCATACCAGGCCATGAGCAGCAGTTGCAGCAGCGAGGCATGGCCCTGGCGCAGCAGGTTCAGCGAACTGTCCCGCCAGCGTTCGAGAAAGCGCTCCAGCTCGCTATCCGTGGCGCTTTCCCAGCCGCCCCAGATACCGGTCAGCGGTCCTCGGGTCAGGGGCAGGGTGAGCACGTCGAACAGTTGCCGGGTCAGCTTGAGCATGGCGGGCGACAGCGCTGCCAGCTTGTGGTCGAGGCTGTGCAGCACCCATTCGGTGGAAGCCTGGGTACCCGCCAGCACGACGGGTATCAGGGCCTGCAGCAGAGGCAGGTCGTCATCGCGCAGGACCTGATAACCGGGCGAGGCCGCCTGTGGCGCACAGCCGGCCAGGCTGGTGGCACCCAGAAACAGGCTGGCGCCGAAGCTGAACTTGAGCAGGTCGCGGCGATGCACAGGCGTCGGCGCTCAGCGGATGAACAGCTTGTAGACCAGGCGCTGCAAAGCTTTGCCATAGGGCGGGTAGATCGTCCTGGCGGCATTGATGCGCTGCTTGGCCAGCACGGCCTTGGCCTTGCTGAAGGTCAGGAAACCGTCGTGGCCATGGTAGTGACCCATGCCGGACGGGCCCACGCCGCCGAACGGCAGGTCGTCCTGGGCCACGTGCAGCAGGGTGTCGTTGAGGCAGACGCCGCCGGAGTGGGTGTCGCGCAGTACCCGTGCCTGTTCGCCCTTGTCGTAGCCGAAATAGTAGAGCGCCAGGGGCCGGGGACGCTGGTTGATGTAGGCCAGGGCGTCGTCCAGGCGGTCGTAGGGCACCAGGGGCAGCAACGGGCCGAAGATCTCGTCCTGCATTACCTGCATGCCGTCGTTCACCTGCAACAACAGGTGTGGCGGCAGATGGCGGCCCTGGCGGGGCTCGTCGGGGTAGAGGTCGATCACCTGGGCGCCTTGCTCGCGGGCATCGTCGAGCAGGCGGTCGAGGCGAGCGAGCTGGCGCTCGTTGATGATCGCGCTGTAGTCGGGGTTGTCGCTCAGGCGCGGATAGAAGCGATGCACGGCGCGCCGGTAAGCCTCGGCGAAGGCGTCCAGGCGCTCGCGGGGCACCAGCACATAGTCGGGGGCGACGCAGGTCTGGCCGGCATTGAGGGTCTTGCCGAAGGCGATGCGTTCGGCGGCGGTGTCCAGCGGCACGTCGGCCGAGACGATGGCCGGCGACTTGCCGCCCAGCTCAAGGGTCACTGGGGTGAGGTTCTGCGCGGCGGCCAGCATCACATGACGGCCGACGCTGGTGGCCCCGGTGAACAGCAGGTGGTCGAACGGCAGGCGGGCAAAGGCCTGGCCGACTTCCACCTCGCCCAGTACTACACTGACCAGGTCATTGGGGAACACCCGTTCGAGCAGGTCCTTGATGGCCTGTCCGCTGGCGGGCGTGGATTCGCTGAGCTTGAGCATCACCCGGTTGCCGGCGGCCAGGGCGCCGGTCAACGGGCCGATGGCAAGGAACAGCGGGTAGTTCCACGGCACGATGATCCCCACCACTCCCAGTGGCTGGTACTCCACCCGCGCGCTGGCGGGCTGGAAGGCCAGGCCGACCTTGCGCCGCGAGGCGCGCATCCAGCGCCCCAGCTGTTTTTCCGCATCGCGCAGGCCGAGCACCGACGGCATCAGCTCGGCGATCAGGGTCTCGTCGCGGCTGCGGCCGCTGAAGTCGGCGTCGATGGTCGCAATCAGCGTCTCCTGCTCGGCCAGCAGCGCCTCGCGCAGGCTTTTCAGCCACTGCCGACGCTGCGCGGCGGCGGGCATCGGGTTAGCGGCGAAGGCCCGACGCAGGACGTCGAACGTCGCTTGCAGGTCGAGGTCGGATTGCACAGGAGGGAGAACGGCAGGCGAGGTCATGGCGGCTCCGGGGTGATAAGTGAATAGAGCATATACTCTAATTGGTACGATGGTGCACTATTTTTCACCTGGCCGGCGGTGCACCCGACCTGCGGGAAGCCGTAAGATGGGCTCGATCAATCAAGCTGGAGACTGGAGCTGAGCATGGCCCCGCGCATGAAGACCCGAGAGCGCATCGTGCAGAGCAGCCTGGAGCTGTTCAACCAGCAGGGCGAGCGTTGCGTCAGCACCAACCACATTGCCGCGCACATGGAGATCTCGCCCGGCAACCTGTACTACCACTTCCCCAACAAGCAGGCGATCATCGCCGTGCTGTTCAACCAGTACGAAGAGCTGGTCGACAGTTTCCTGCGCCCGCCCCAGGGCCGCATTGCCACCGTCGAGGACAAGCGCTTCTACCTCAAGGCGTTGCTGGCGGCGATGTGGAACTACCGTTTCCTGCACCGCGACCTGGAGCACCTGCTCGACAGCGACCCGGAACTGGCGGCCCGTTATCGGCGCTTCTCGCGGCGCTGCCTGCTGCAGGGGCAGGCGATCTACCGGGGCTTCGTCGAGGCAGGCATCCTGAGCATGGACGGCCCGCAGATCGAGTCGCTGACCATCAACGCCTGGATCGTGCTGACCTCCTGGGTGCGTTTTCTCAGCACCACCCGCGAGCATTGCGCACACCTGGGTGAAGAAGCGTTCATGCGCGGCGTCTATCAGGTGGTGGTGCTGGAACTGGGGTATGTCACTCCAGACTCGCGTGCCGCGGTGCAGGCGTTGTGCGATGAGTTCCACGTTCCGTTCAACCAGGCCCTGGAGCAGTGACCCGGGGTCTTCGAGCCATTCATCAGGAGATTGTCATGCCCCTTGCGCAACTGATCACCCCGCAACAGCTGGCCGAACGCCTGGAAGCACCCGGCCTGGTGATCCTCGATTGCCGCTTTGCCCTGGAAGATGTCGACTACGGCCAACGCAGCTATGCCGAGGGGCATATCGCCGGGGCGCATTTCGCCGACCTCGAGCGTGACCTGAGCGGGCCGGTGGTCAAGGGCCGCACGGGGCGTCACCCGCTGCCCGATCCGCAGCGGCTGGTGGAGCGCCTGCGCGAGTGGGGCGTGGACAACGACAGCCAGGTGGTGCTCTACGACGATGGCCCCGGTGCCTTTGCCGCCCGCGCCTGGTGGCTGCTGGCCTGGCTGGGCAAGCGCGAGGCGGTGTTCATCCTCGATGGCGGCCTCAAGGCCTGGCACGCCGCCCACCTGCCGTTGAGCCTCGACCCGCCCGCGCGTCGCGAGGGGACGTTCAGTGGCGAGCCGGACATGAAGCTGCTGATCGACGCCACACACCTGGGCAAGCGCCTGGACGATCCGACGCTGACCCTGATCGATGCCCGCGGGTTGCCGCGTTTTCGTGGCGAGGTGGAGCCGATCGACCCGGTGGCCGGGCACATTCCGGGCGCCCAGTGCGCGGCGTTCACCGACAACCTTGGCGCCGACGGGCGTTTCCTGCCGGCCGACACGCTGAAGCAGCGTTTTGCCGAAAAGCTGGCCGGCCGTTCGCCGCAGGACCTGGTGGCCTATTGCGGCTCTGGCGTGACCGCCTGCCACAACCTGTTTGCCCTGGCGCTGGCGGGATATCCCCTGGGGCGGCTGTACGCCGGGTCGTGGAGTGAGTGGATCAACGATCCGCAGCGCGGCGTGGCCACTGGCGACTAATCCATGACGTGGGAGCGGGCTTGCCCTCAGCCATGTTCCTGGATGAGGGCTAGCGCCCGTCCATCAGCCATTGCGGAATCCGCCGTTCCAGGTAATACCCCGGATTGCGCAGGCTGCCCTCGACGAACCCGACATGGCCACCGCGATTGTGCAGTTCGAACTGCGTCAGTGGCGCCAGTTCGTCGACAGTCGGCAGGCTGTGACCGAACACGAACGGATCATCGCTGGCATGGATGATCAGCGTCGGCGTGCGGTTTTCCCCCAGGTAATAGCGGCTGGACGCCCGGCGGTAGTAGTCATGGGCATCGCTGAAGCCATTGAGTGGCGCGGTCACCTTGCCATCGAAGTCCCAGAAGGTGCGCAGGTTGCGCAATGGGCCAAGGCGCTCGAGGGTTGCCAATCCTTCATGGTGACCTTGGTTGCGAAAGTGCCGCTGCTTGTCCTTCACGTACGCCATCATCGCGCGCATGAAATGCGCCTGGTAGATCTTCGAAAATCCCAGGCCGATGCGGTCGGCGCACTGGTCCAGGCGAAACGGTACCGACACCGCCACCGCCGCTTCCAGTTGGCTGGACGAGCCACTTTCTCCCAGGTACTTGAGCAGCACATTGCCGCCCAGCGAATAGCCCACGGCATACAGCGGCGCCAGCGGCCGCTGCGCCCGCAGGTGGCGGATGGTCTCGGCCAGGTCTTCGCTGGCCCCGGAGTGGTAGCTGCGCGCCAGCAGGTTGGGCTCGCCCGAGCAGCCGCGCCAGTTCACCGCGACGCTGGCCCAGCCACGCCCCTGCAAGGCAAGTTGCAGGCCTTTGACGTAGGGCGAATTGGACGATCCGGTGAGGCCATGGAGCACCAGCACCAACGGCGCGTCGGGTTGGTGCGGTCCGTGCCAGTCGAGGTCGAGGAAGTCGCCGTCGGCCAGCCACAGGCGCTCGCGGTTGCGCGGCAGGTCCGGGAGCTTGCGCCAGAGAGGCCCCCACAGTGTCTGCAGGTGGGGGTTGGACAGGCCGATGGCCGGACGAAAGGTGGCGGTGAGGCTGGGCATGCTGGGCGACTCGTGGTGTGCCTGCCTAGAGTGCCATGAAACACCGCCACTGTACCTGCGCTATTGGTCGGTGTCCGCTCGTTGCCACAACGCGTAGTGCACCTGGCCGGTCTTCTTCTCGCGGTGCAGGCGCCAGTTGCCCGGCATCGGCAGCGAGGAGGGCACGGCTTCGCTTTCGGTATAGATCCACGCCTGCTCGCGCAGCCACTGGCCCTGCTCCAGCAGGTTGCAGGTGTTGGCCAGCAGGTCCTGGTGGAACGGCGGGTCGAGGAACACCACATCGAACTGCTGTTTGGCCGGGCCTTGCAGGTAGCGCAGGGCGTCGGTCTGCAGGATCTGCCCGCGCGGGCAGCGCAGCAGCTCGAGGTTGTTCTTGAGATTGACGATGGCCGCCGGGTTGCTGTCCAGCGCCACGGCGTTTTCGGCGCCGCGAGACAAGGCCTCCAGCACCAGCGCGCCGCTGCCGGTGAAGGCGTCGAGCACCAGGGCGCCTTCGATATGCGGCGCCAGCCAGTTGAACAGGGTCTCGCGCACGCGGTCAGGCGTCGGCCGCAGGCCTTCGCCTTCCGGCACGGCCAGACGGCGGCTGCGCCACTCGCCGGCGATGATGCGCAGCTGGCCGGGGCCCTTGCTGGCGCCCGGTGCCGGGCGCGCTGGGGTGTTGGGTCTTGCCATTAGTGCTCCGGTACGCCGAGCGGCTGCTCGGCGGGTTTGTCAGTGGGGGCCGGCAGGGGCTGCTGGGCCACCTTCGGGCCGACGGTGACGATCACCAGCTTGTCCGCCGCCAGATGCTTGTTCATGGCGGCCTTGACCTGCTCGACGGTCAGCGCCTGGGACTGCTGCATGAAGTCTTCCAGCCAGCTCAGCGGCAGGTTGTAGAAGCCGATCGCGCCCAGCTGGCCGACGATGCTGGCATTGCTGGCGTTGGACAGCGGGAAGCTGCCGGCCAGTTCGCGCTTGGCATCGTCCAGCTCCTGCTGGGTCGGGCCGCTCTTGAGGTAGTCGGCAAGGATATCCCGGACCAGCTTGAGCGTGCCCTCGCTGAGCTCGGCACGGGTCTGCAGGTTGATCATGAACGGGCCGCGCACCTGCATCGGGCTGAACACCGAGTACACGCCGTAGGTCAGGCCGCGTTTTTCACGCACTTCGCTCATCAGGCGGGTACCGAAGGCGCCGCCGCCGAGGATCTGGTTGCCCAGCGACAGGGCCGGCCAGTCCGGATCGTTACGGTCGATGCCCAGCTCGGCCAGCATCAGGTGGGTCTGCTTGGACGGGAAGTCGATATGGGTCGCGCCCGGCTTGGGCTCGACCGGTTGCTCGGGCTTGGCCAGGGCCGGGCCCTTGGGCAGGCCGGCGGAGACCTGGGCGGCAATGGCTTCGGCTTCGCCGCGGCTGAGATCGCCGACCAGGGCGATCACCGCGTTGCCGGCCGCGTAGGCCTTGGCGTGGAAGCCGCGCAGCTGTTCCAGGGTAATGCCCGGGATGGTTTCGGCGGTGCCGTCGCTGGGGCTGGCGTAGGGGTGTTTACCGTAGAGGTTGGCGAACAGGGTCTTGCCGGCGATCTTGCCCGGGTTCTGCTTTTCGTATTCGAAACCGGCCAGCAGCTGGTTCTTGATGCGCTTGAGGGCGTCCTCGGGGAAGGTCGGCTGGCCCACCACCTCGGTGAACAGCTTCAGCGCCGGCTCGCGCTTGTCGCTGGCGCTGAGACTGCGCAGCGACGCCACGGCCATGTCGCGGTACGAACCATTGCCGAAGTCGGCGCCCAGGCCTTCGAAGCCTTCGGCGATGGCGGTGACGTCCTTGCCGGCCACGCCCTCGTTGAGCATGGCGTTGGTCAGGGTGGCCAGGCCCGGGGTGCCGCCGTCCTGACTGCTGCCGGCGGCGAAGGTCACGCGCAGGTCGAACATCGGCAGCTCGCGGGCCTCGACGAACAGCACGCGGGCGCCTTCGGCAGTGGACCAGTGCTGGATGTTCAGCTGGCGCCGGCTGGGGGCCTTGCCGTCCAGTTCGGCCAGCGATTGCAGGGTGTTGGCCGGGCGGGCCGCGGTGTCTGCCTTGCCTTGGCTGTAGGACTGGGCCGGGCGCGCCAGCAGCGCGGCGATGGCCACCACCAGCACGATGATCGCCAGGCCGAACAGGGTGTAGCGCGGTGCGCTGCGATCACTCATGGGCGGACTCCTCGGGCAGTACATGGGCAACGCTCAGGCGTTCGCGGGTGAAATAGGTGCGGGCGGCGGCCTGGATGTCCTCCGGGGTCACGCGCTTGAGGTCGTCGAGCTCGCTGTCGATCAGCTTCCAGGACAGGCCGACGGTCTCCAGCTGGCCGATGGTGGTGGCCTGGCTGCTGATGGAGTCGCGGTCGTAGACCAGGCCGGCGATCACCTGGGCACGCACGCGTTCGAGTTCCTCGGCGGTCGGTGGCGTGGACTTGAGTTCGTCGAGCAACTGCCAGATGCCTTTTTCCACTTCGGCCAGGGTCTTGTGCTTCTGCACGTTGGGCGTGGCCGAGATCATGAACAGGCTGTCGCCGCGGGTGAAGGCGTTGTAGCTGGACGAGGCGCCGGCCACCAGTTCCTGACCGCGCTCCAGGCGCGCCGGCATGCGGGCGCTGTAGCCGCCGTCGAGCAGGGCCGAGATCAGGCGCAAGGCGTTGACGCTGCGCGGGTCCTTGGCCGTGGCCAGGGCGGGCACGTTGAAGCCGTAGACCAGGCTGGGCAGTTGCGTGCGCAGGTGCAGGGTGAGCTGGCGCAGGCCTGGCTCGGCCAGTTCCAGCGGCAGCTTGCTTGGTGGCACGGCGCGCTTGGGGATCGGGCCGAAGTACTTCTGCGCGAGGGCCTTCACCTCGTCGGGCTTGACGTCGCCGACCACCACCAGGGTGGCGTTGTTCGGCGCGTACCAGGACTCATACCAGTGGCGCAGTTCCTCGACCTTCATGCGTTCGAGGTCGGCCATCCAGCCGATGGTCGGGGTGTGGTAGCCGCTTGCCGGGTACGCCATGGCGCGGAACAGCTCGAAGGCCTTGGCGTTGGGCTGGTCGTCGGTGCGCAGGCGGCGCTCTTCCTTGATCACCTCGATCTCGCGGCTGAATTCGTCGGCCGGCAGGCGCAGGCTGGCCAGGCGGTCGGCTTCCAGCTCGAAGGCCACCTGCAGGCGGTCACGGGCCAGCACCTGGTAGTAGGCGGTGTAGTCGTCGCTGGTGAAGGCGTTCTCCTCGGCGCCGAGATCGCGCAGGATGCGCGAGGCCTCGCCGGGGGCGAGCTTGGCGCTGCCCTTGAACATCATGTGCTCCAGGGCGTGGGACAGGCCTGTCTGGCCCGGCGTCTCGTAGCTGGAGCCGACCTTGTACCAGATCTGCGAAACCACCACCGGCGCACGGTGGTCCTCGCGTACGACCACCTTCAGGCCGTTGTCGAGGATGAATTCGTGGGTGGGTTGCACATCGGCGGCGAAGGCCGCCAGCGGCAGGCACAGCGTGCCGAGCAACAGGCCAGCGGCGCGGCGGGCTAGAGCATTCATACGGTGTTCAACCTGTTCGGCGGCCCGCTTGGGTTTAGCGTCGGCGGGCCAGGAGGTGCTAGGATACTGATCCGGTTGCCTGGCGACCATGCCTGTCGCCGTTCTGGCCCACAGGCCCATACGACAAAACGTTGCGCATGAACCCGCTGGCTTCACAGTAGTCTGTTCTGCGTGACTCAAGAATTCCCGGTGCGCCACTGCTGGCGCATCGCTACCCTGAGATAGCCGTCTTCCATGTTTGGTTCCAACGACGACAAAAAAGCGCCGGCCGCGGCTGGCGAGAAGAAAGGCCTGTTCAGCTGGTTCCGCAAGAAGCCGGAGCAACCTGTCGCCGAACAGCCGCAAGTCCCCCAACCGCCCGTCGAGGCGCCGGTGGTACAGCAACCTCCCGCCGAGCAGCCTGCTCCGCTGGCCGAGGCACCCCAGCCTGCGCCAGTCAGCGTGCCGGCCGAGCCTGAACCGGTTGCTCCGCAGGTGGTGCAACCCGCCCAGGTGCTTGAACCCGCCCAGCCCGTGCCGGTGGACGTCGCGGTCGAGCCTGCCCTGGTGGTCGAGGCTGAGCCTGTTGTTCAGGCACACGCGCCGCAGGCTCCTGTGACTGAGGGCTTGCCCGCGAATGTGGCGGACCTGCCGACGGCCGTGGTTGAGCCAGCGCCACCTGCTCCCGTGAGCAACCTGGTGCTGCCGGTCGCGGAAGAGCCGGTTGCATTGGTGCCGGACCTCGAACCCAAGGCGCCGCCGGTCATCCCCGAGCGCCCGGCCCCTGAGGTGGTGGTGCCCGAGCCCGCCCCGGTGGTGGTTGTCCCTGTGGTCGAGCCTGAACCAGAAGAGCCTGTCGCGCCGGCTGCCGTCGAACCTGCGCCAGTTGCCGCCGAGCCTGCCAAACAGGGCTTCTTCGCCCGCCTCAAGCAGGGCCTGTCGAAGACCAGCGCCAGCATCGGCGAGGGCATGGCCAGCCTGTTCCTGGGCAAGAAGGTCATCGACGACGACCTGCTCGACGAGATCGAGACCCGCCTGCTGACCGCCGACGTCGGCGTCGAGGCCACCTCGGCCATTGTCCAGAACCTGACGCAAAAGGTCGCCCGCAAGCAGCTGGCCGACGCCGACGCCCTGTACAAGTCGCTGCAGGACGAACTGGCCGCCTTGCTGCGTCCGGTCGAGCAGCCGCTTAAGATCGAGGCGCAGAGCAAGCCCTACGTGATCCTGGTGGTCGGCGTGAACGGCGCCGGCAAGACCACCACCATCGGCAAGCTGGCCAAGAAGCTGCAGTTGGAAGGCAAGAAGGTCATGCTGGCCGCCGGCGACACCTTCCGCGCCGCGGCGGTGGAGCAGTTGCAGGTCTGGGGCGAGCGCAACCAGATCCCGGTCATCGCCCAGCACACCGGCGCCGACTCGGCCTCGGTGATCTTCGACGCGGTGCAGGCCGCCAAGGCCCGTGGCGTCGATGTGCTGATCGCCGACACCGCCGGTCGCCTGCACACCAAGGACAACCTGATGGAAGAGCTGAAGAAGGTCCGTCGGGTGATCGGCAAGCTCGACGCCGAGGCGCCCCACGAGGTGCTGCTGGTGCTCGACGCCGGTACCGGGCAGAACGCCATCAGCCAGGCCAAGTACTTCAACCAGAGCGTCGAGCTGACCGGCCTGGCCCTGACCAAGCTGGACGGCACCGCCAAGGGCGGCGTCATCTTCGCCCTGGCCAAGCAGTTCAACATCCCGATCCGCTTCATCGGTGTGGGCGAGGGTATCGACGACCTGCGCACCTTCGAGGCCGAACCCTTCGTCAAGGCGCTGTTCGCCGAGCGGGAACCTTCATGATCCGATTCGAACAGGTAGCCAAGCGCTATCCCAACGGCCATGTCGGCCTGCACGAACTGAGCTTCCGGGCGCGTCGTGGCGAGTTCCTGTTCGTCACCGGCCACTCCGGCGCCGGAAAGAGCACCTTGCTGCGCCTGTTGCTGGCCATGGAGCGTCCGACCAGCGGCAAGCTGCTGCTGGCCGGTCAGGACCTGGGCCAGATCAGCAATGCGCAGATTCCGTTCCTGCGCCGGCAGATCGGCGTGGTGTTCCAGAACCACCAGCTGCTGTTCGACCGCACGGTGTTCAACAACATCGCCCTGCCGCTGCAGATCCTCGGGCTGTCCAAGGCCGAGATCGCCAAGCGCGTGGATTCGGCGCTGGAGCGCGTGTCGCTGAGCGACAAAGGCGAGCTGTTCCCGGCCGACCTGTCCACCGGCCAACAGCAGCGCGTGGGCATTGCCCGCGCCATCGTCCACCAGCCGGCCCTGCTGCTGGCGGACGAACCTACCGGTAACCTCGACCCGCGCCTGGCCGCTGAGATCATGGGCGTGTTCGAGGACATCAACCGCCTGGGTACCACGGTATTGATCGCCAGTCACGACCTGGCGCTGATCGCGCGCATGCGCCACCGCATGCTGACGCTGCAACGCGGCCGCTTGATCGGCGATGGGGAGGCCGGGCAATGAGCACCACACGTACACCAAAGGTTTCCGAGCGCGTGGCGCCGAAAGCCGCCGACCCGCAACCGGCGAAGAAGAAGCGCGGCGACCACGACGATGACGGCCCGGACTTCAGCACCCTGCTGCACGCCTGGCTGGAAAGCCACCGCGCCAGCCTGGCCGACAGCCTGCGCCGGCTGGGCAAGCAGCCGATCGGCAGTTTCTTCACCTGCCTGGTGATGGCTGTGGCGCTGAGCATGCCCATGGGCCTGTCGCTGCTGCTGAAGAACGTCGAGAAACTCGGCGGTTCCTGGCAGCGCGCGGCGCAGATTTCGTTGTATCTCAAGCTCGATGCCAGCAGCCGTGATGGCGAGGCCTTGCGTGACGAGATCAAGGGCATGCCGGGCGTCGCCGAGGCCCAGTACGTCAGTCGCGAGCAGGCGTTGGAAGAGTTCCAGCAGCAGTCAGGCCTGGGCGAGGCGCTGCGCGAGTTGCCGGACAATCCATTGCCCGGCGTGGTGGTGGTGACCCCGACCGAGGTCGACAAGCCGGCCCTGGAAGCCTTGCGTCAGCGTCTGTCCGAGCTGCCGCGGGTGGAAGCGGCGCAGCTGGACCTGGTGTGGGTCGAGCGCCTGGCGGCGATTCTCAAGCTGGGTGACCGGTTCGTCTTCGGCCTGGCGGTGATGCTGATTTCCGCTCTGCTGTTAGTAATCGGTAACACAATTCGTCTACATATCGAAAACCGCCGGGTCGAGATCGAAGTGATCAAGCTCGTCGGCGGCACCGACAGCTACGTACGCCGGCCTTTCCTGTACATGGGCGCCCTGTACGGCCTGGGGGCGGGCGTGCTGGCCTGGGGCATCCTGGCGTTCGGCCTGAACTGGCTGAACGACGCGGTGGTCGGGCTGTCCGGGCTGTATGGCAGTGATTTCGCCCTGGGTGGCGTACCGGCCTCGGATGGCCTTTCACTCTTGATCGGGGCGGTGCTGTTAGGGTATATCGGTGCATGGATCGCCGTCGCTCGTCACTTGAACGAGCTGGCACCGCGATAAATGTTTCATGGCCAGTATTGACAAATTTTTCATCTTGGAACTTGTACAACGGTTCCTTGTCTATGCTGGCAGTGCCCACAAGGCACGAGTCTGTAAGCCGGAGGTACTTGAATGACCACATCGTTGCAACCTGCCTATGCCCTGGTTCCCGGTGCAAACCTGGAAGCCTATGTGCACACGGTCAACAGCATCCCCTTGCTGTCGCCGGAGCAGGAGCGTGATCTGGCCGAGCGTCTCTACTACGAGCAGGATCTCGAGGCCGCTCGGCAAATGGTGATGGCCCACCTGCGTTTCGTCGTACACATCGCCCGTAGTTATGCAGGCTACGGGCTGGCCCAGGCCGACCTGATCCAGGAAGGCAACGTCGGCCTGATGAAGGCGGTAAAGCGTTTCAACCCGGAAATGGGCGTGCGTCTGGTGTCCTTCGCGGTGCACTGGATCAAGGCCGAGATCCACGAGTTCATCCTGCGCAACTGGCGCATCGTCAAGGTGGCCACCACCAAGGCCCAGCGCAAGCTGTTCTTCAACCTGCGCAGCCAGAAGAAGCGCCTGGCCTGGTTGAACAACGACGAAGTGCATCGCGTGGCCGAAAGCCTTGGCGTCGAGCCCCGTGAAGTACGTGAGATGGAAAGCCGCCTGAGCGGCCAGGACATGGCCTTCGACCCGGCGGCCGAAGCCGACGACGACAGCGCCTTCCAGTCGCCCGCGCATTACCTGGAAGACCACCGCTACGACCCGGCCGTGCAGCTGGAGGACGCCGATTGGAGCGACAACTCCACCAGCAACCTGCATGAAGCGCTGCAAGGCCTGGACGATCGCAGCCGCGATATCCTCTATCAGCGCTGGCTGGCCGAGGAAAAGGCCACGCTGCATGAGCTGGCGGAGAAATACAGCGTTTCGGCCGAGCGTATTCGCCAGCTGGAGAAGAACGCGATGAACAAGGTCAAGGCACTGATCGCGATCTGATCGGCGCCTGGCTGGAGTGAAAAAGCCGCTGTTCTCGCAAGAGACAGCGGCTTTTTCGTGTGTTGTGGAGCGTGCGAGCGGGCCTCAAAGCCTGCGCGAAGTATCCAGTTGCATCAGGTAGCTCGGCCCACCCAGCTGGCTCATCTGCCGGCGAATCCACCCTGCACGGCTCGCCACATAGGCGCTCGGCCGGCTGGCACTCCATTTGATCGGGCTCGGCAGCACCGCGGCGAGCTGTGCGGCCTGTTGTCGCGTCAGGCGGCTGGCGTCCACGCCGAAGTGGTAGCGTGCCGCGGCCTGGGCACCGAACACGCCCTTGCCCCATTCGGCGCTGTTCAGATAGACCTCGAGAATCCGTTCCTTCGACCAGAACAGCTCGATCAGTGCGGTGAACCAGGCCTCCAGCCCCTTGCGCAGCCAGCTGCGTCCGGACCACAGGAACAGGTTCTTGGCCACCTGCTGGGTCAGCGTGCTGGCGCCACGCACCTTGCCGCCACGCTCGTTGTAGGCCAGCGCCGCCTGGATCGCCGGGATGTCGAAGCCCCAGTGGCTGGCGAACTTCTGGTCCTCGCCGGCGATGACCGCGACCTTGAGCTCGTCGGAGATGTCCTCCCAGGGCGTCCAGTCGCGTTGCAGGTCGATGGGCTCGCCGCTGAACCACGACTCCACCTTGCGCTCGACCATCAGCGCGGTGCCGGGCGGTGGAACCCAGCGCAGCACCAGGACGACGGCGATGCTGCCGGCTGCGAACCACAGCAGGGCGCGGGAAAGTCGGCGGAGGAGGGATGACAGCATGGTGATGGCTTGGCCGGACCGTTGGAACGGGCCATTATACAGACCCCTTCCGAGGAGTCGTCCCATGCTACGCAGCTTCCTGATGCTCGCCGCGTTCTTCGGCTTTACCGGTGTCGCCCTCGGCGCCTTCGCCGCCCATGGCCTGAAGAGCCGTCTCAGCGCCGACTACCTGGCGATCTTTCATACCGGTGTGACCTACCAGTTGGTGCATGCCCTGGCGATCCTCGCGGTGGCGGTGCTGTCGGCGCAGCTGCCGGGGCGCCTGGTCGGCTGGGCCGGCGGTCTGTTCGCCGTGGGTATCGTGCTGTTCTCCGGTAGCCTTTATGTACTGACCCTGAGCGGCCTGGGCAAGCTCGGCATGATCACTCCGCTGGGCGGCCTGTGCTTGCTCGCCGGCTGGCTGTGCCTGGGCCTGGCCGCCTGGCGCCTGGGCTGACCGAACGGTCCACAATCGCGACTAATGGCGCGCATCGCCCTTGGGTTGCGGGGTGGATCGGGGCTAGAATGCGGGCCCCAAAGAACAATGGTGGCCGTGCGCATGCGCATTCAATTGAACGGTGAACCTTACGAACTGCCCGAGGGCGAGAGCGTCGCGGCGCTGCTGGGCCGGCTGGAGCTGGCCGGTCGCCGGGTGGCGGTGGAACTGAACCTGGACATCGTGCCGCGCAGCCAGCACGAGAGCACGCGATTGAGCGAAGGCGACCAGGTCGAAGTGGTTCATGCCATCGGCGGTGGTTGAGCGCGTCCCGCCGATTCATCCGGCCGATTCATCCAAAGCCCCGTAACCTTTCCAGAGGAACATCGATGAGCAACGTTCGCAGCGACAAGCCTTTCGTCCTGGCCGGGCGCACTTTCCAGTCGCGCCTGCTGGTCGGCACCGGCAAGTACCGTGACATGGAAGAAACCCGCCTGGCCACCGAGGCCTCGGGTGCCGAGATCGTCACCGTGGCCGTGCGTCGCACCAACCTCGGCCAGAACGCGGGCGAACCGAACCTGCTCGATGTGCTGTCGCCCGACAAGTACACCATCCTGCCGAACACCGCGGGCTGCTTCGATGCGGTCGAGGCGGTGCGCACCTGCCGCCTGGCCCGTGAGCTGCTCGACGGCCACAAGTCCCACGAGGAGCGGACGCTGGTGAAGCTGGAAGTGCTGGCCGACCAGAAGACCCTGTTCCCCAATGTGATCGAAACCCTCAAGGCCGCCGAAGTGCTGGTCAAGGACGGCTTCGACGTGATGGTCTACACCAGCGATGACCCGATCATCGCCCGCCAGCTGGCCGAAGCCGGCTGCATCGCCGTCATGCCGCTGGCCGGCCTGATCGGCACCGGCCTGGGTATCTGCAACCCCTACAACCTGCAAATCATCCTCGAGGAATCCAAGGTGCCGGTGCTGGTCGATGCTGGCGTGGGTACCGCTTCCGACGCCACCATCGCCATGGAGATGGGTTGCGAGGCGGTGCTGATGAACTCGGCCATCGCCCACGCCCAGCAGCCGGTGCTGATGGCCGAGGCCATGAAGCACGCCATCCTTGCCGGCCGCATGGCGTATCTCGCCGGGCGCATGCCGAAGAAACTCTATGCCAGCGCGTCCTCGCCGCTGGAAGGTCTGATCAAGTAAGAGCCCCAGATGACTGAATCGCAAGAAACGCCGATCACCGAAGACGGCGAAGCCCGCCCGCACCGCCGCATCAAGAGTTTCGTGATGCGTGCCGGGCGCATGACCGAAGGCCAGCAACGCGGCCTGGAGCAGGGCGGTCCGCTGTTCATCCTGCCGTTGACCGACAGCCCGGTGGACTACGACCAGGTGTTCGGCCGTTCGGCACCGCGCACCCTGGAGATCGGCTTCGGCATGGGGCACTCGCTGCTGGAGATGGCAGCCGCCTCGCCGGAGCTGGACTTCATCGGCGTCGAAGTGCACCGTCCGGGTGTCGGCGCGCTGCTCAACGGCGTGCTGACCCAGGGCCTGAAGAACCTGCGGGTGTACGACTGTGATGCCATCGAAGTGCTCAACCGCTGCGTGGCCGACAACAGCCTCGACCGCCTGATGCTGTTCTTCCCGGATCCGTGGCACAAGGCCCGTCACCACAAGCGCCGGATCGTCCAGCTGGAGTTCGCCGAGCTGGTGCGCCGCAAGCTCAAGCCCGGTGGCGTATTCCACATGGCGACCGACTGGGAGCCCTATGCCGAGTACATGCTGGAAGTGATGAGCGCAGCGCCCGGCTATCGCAACCAGGCGGCTGATGGCGCCTACGTGCCGCGCCCGGAAGAGCGTCCGATCACCAAGTTCGAGCGCCGCGGTGAGCGCCTTGGGCATGGGGTATGGGACCTGAAGTTCGAGAAGGTGAGCTGAGCCGGATTCGTTCGGCGCTGTCCTTCAAGCCTGCGAGATTGCAGGTACAAAAAAACCGCCTTGAGAAGGGCGGTTTTTTTATGCAGGCCTCGGGTTACGAAGCCTAGCCCACGAACACCACTGGAGACAGTCACAACTGGATCTTAGGATGGCCTCGAATACAGGACGCGTTTGCTGAATACGCTGAGCCGCGTCTGGACGCTGGTTCGGATCCTGATCGTTTTCAGAACCGCCAGGGACTTCCTGCGCGATCACTTTGACGATGCCCGCTAAGGGTTAGTCGGGTGAGAAGCCGTCCTGGCTCGCCAGGGCGGCTTTTAGCAAGCAGTCAGCCCCGCCGATCAGCGACGACCCCAATCAATACCAGCACCACCAGCAGCACCGGTGCCAGCGCATAGTTGTTGAACTGCCCCAGCCCCTTCACGATCCACGGCGTCGCATAGATCAGTGCCGCGCCGCTGCCGATCATCACCAGCAGCGCCATGAACGGCACCCGCAGGGCGCCGGCCAGACCACCCAGGCGGCCTTCCACCCAACCCTTGATATCGGTGCCGAACAGCACCAGCAGGCAGCCCACCAGGGCCAGCGAGATTTCCGACAGGTTGCTGCGGCTCCAGCGGGAAACGGTCGAGAGCAGGTCAAGTACCAGGTCCATGGGTCATCCTTAATTCAAGAAGTACTGCAGCAGGTCGTTGAGGAACAGCTGGCCGCGCGGCGTGGCTGCCAGCCGATCCGGTTCGACCCGCAAAAGGCCTTTTTGTTCGGCTTCTCGGCGGGCTTCGGCCAACTGCGCCAGGGGCAGGCCGGTGCGCAGGCTGAACAGTTCGGCTTCCACCCCGTCGGTGAGGCGCAGGGCGTTCATCAGGAACTCGAAGGGTAGCTCATCGGCCGGCAACAGCTTCTCGCCGGCCTTGAACGGCTTGGCCGGGTTCAGGTAGTCCTTGGGCAGGCGGGTCTTCCAGGTGCGCAGGATGCGTCCGTCGGGGAACGACAGTTTGCCATGGGCGCCGGCACCGATGCCGATGAAGTCGCCGAAGCGCCAGTAGTTCAGGTTGTGCCGCGCGGCACGGTCGGCCTGGGCGTAGGCCGAGACTTCGTACTGGCGGTAACCGTGCTCGGCCATCAGCGCCTGGCCGGCTTCCTGGATATCCCAGAGGATGTCGTCCTCGGGCAGCTCGGGCGGCTGGTTCCAGAACACCGTGTTCGGCTCTACCGTCAACTGGTACCAGGACAGGTGCGTCGGCGCCAGTTCGATGGCCTGACGCAGGTCGCCCAGGGCGTCGTCGAGCGACTGGTCCGGCAAGCCGTGCATCAGGTCCATGTTGAAGTTGTCGAAGCCTGCCGCACGGGCCATGTCGGCGGCGCGTACCGCTTCGGCACCATTGTGGATGCGCCCGAGCTTCTCGAGCTTGGCAGGCTGGAAACTCTGCACGCCGATGGACAGGCGGTTGATGCCGGTCTGCCGGTAGGCCTTGAACTTCTCCTGCTCGAAGGTGCCTGGGTTGGCCTCGAGGGTGATCTCGATGTCCGGGGCGAACGGGATGCGTTGCTCGACTCCGCGCAGCAGGCGCCCCAGCGCATCAGCGCTGAACAGGCTGGGGGTACCGCCGCCGAAGAAGATCGTGCTGATGGAACGACCCTGGACGGCAGGCAGCTCCTGGTCGAGGTCGGCCAGCAGGGCGTCGATGTATTCGGTCTCTGGTAGCGTGGGGCCGGCCTGGTGCGAGTTGAAGTCGCAGTACGGGCATTTGCGCACGCACCAGGGAATATGGATGTACAGCGACAGCGGCGGGAGCTCGGGAAGGATCAGGCCCGCCGGTTGCACGAACAGCTTTTCGGTCATGCCAGGCCCAGACGTTGACGCAGCAGGGCCATGGCGCGGGCGCGGTGGCTGAGCTGGTTCTTGTCGACCGGAGCGAGGTCGGCGCTGGAGCAGTTGCGCTCCGGGACCCAGAACAGCGGGTCATAGCCGAAGCCATGCTCGCCGCTGGCCTCGAACAGGATGCTACCGTGCCACAGGCCTTCGCAGAGGATCGGCAGCGGATCATCGGCATGCCGTACCAGCGCCAGGACGCAGACGAACTGCGCGCCGCGCTGCTCTTCAGGCACGTCCTTGAGCGCTTCGAGCAGCTTGGCGTTGTTTGCCGCGTCGCCCTTGCCGTCGGCGTAGCGCGCCGAGTAGATGCCCGGCGCGCCGCCGAGGAAGTCCACCGCCAGGCCCGAGTCGTCGGCCAGGGCCGGCAGGCCGGAGATGCGTGCGGCGTTGCGCGCCTTGAGGATGGCGTTCTCGACGAACGACAGGCCGGTCTCTTCAGGCTCCACCTGGCTGAATTCGCCGATCGAACGCAGGTGCACGGACTCTCCGAGCATGGCCTGCAGTTCCTTTAGCTTGCCGGCGTTGTGGCTGGCCAATACGAGTTGCGTAAGATTCATCATTTGCCTGGAAAGACTTCCTGATTGAAGCTGAGTTTATGGCTGACGCCGCCAGTTTCGACGTTGATGTCGAAGGTTACGGTCTCGGGCTGTTGGATTTCGAATTGGGCGAGGTAATAGATCGCGTCCTGTTCCTTGATCTGCTTGAACGAGAGCGGGCTGCTGCGTCCTGTCAGGTCTTTCACTGTACCGCTGACCACTGCAATTGAGGGCTTGTCGGCCTTGAGCACGGTAATGTTGAGCACGCCCTGATTTTTGCTGCGGATCAAACCCGTGGCTTGGGCTGTCGCAGGTTGCAGCATGCTCGAGGTGAAGGCGCTGTAGTGGACCGTCACGTCGCCGAACACTTCCTTGCGCTTCGGCTTGGCGGCATCGGCAGCCAGTACCGGCAAGGCCAGGCACAGGCTGATCAGAAACAGTGCTAGTCGACGCATGATCCCATTCCTCCGTTCGCGAGGGTCAGACCGCGAGCTGATGCTCCTGCAGGCCCGGGCTGCTGACCCGATAGATACCGATCTCTCCTAGAAGATTAGGCCAAAGCCGCCCGCCCAACCCGTTACGGTGTAGACGGTCGACGGCCAGGCGGTCGAGGACCTTGGCATGACGCTCGTGGCACAGGTTCTCGAAGTCCTCGAAGGTGCAGAAGTGGATGTTCGGCGTGTTGTACCAGGTATACGGCATGAAGTCCGAAACCGGCATGCGGCCCTTGGTCGCCAGGTACCAGCGGCAGCGCCAGTGGCCGAAGTTGGGGAAGGTGATGATGCACTGGCGGCCCACCCGCAGCATCTCGTCGAGGATCCGGTCGGGATACTCCACGGCCTGCAGGGCCTGGGTCATGACCACCACGTCGAAGCTGTTGCTGGCGAAGTTGCCCAGGCCCTTGTCCAGGTCCTGCTCGATGACGTTGACGCCCTTGGCCACGCAGGCGGCGATGTTGTCGGCGTCGATCTCCAGGCCATAGCCGGTGACGTTCTTGCGCTCGCGCAAGGAGGCCAGCAGTTCGCCGTTGCCGCAGCCCAGGTCGAGGACCCGGCTGCCGGCGGGGATCCAGTCTTGGATGATTTCCAGGTCGGCTCTCATGCGGTCCTCAGAGGGCGATGCGGTTCATGTAGTTCGCGAAACCCTGCATGTAGCGGGGCGTCGGGATGAGGAAGGCGTCGTGGCCGTAGGGCGAGTCGATGTCCAGGTAGCAGACGTTCTTGCGCGCGGCCATCAGGGCGTCGACGATCTCCCGCGAGCGTGCTGGCGAGAAGCGCCAGTCGGTGGTGAACGACATGATGCAGTAATCCGCCGTGACGTGGGCCAGGGTCGCGGCCAGGTCGCCGCCATGGGCCGCGGCCGGGTCGAAGTAGTCCAGCGCCTTGGTCATCAGCAGGTAGGTGTTGGCATCGAAGCGGCCGGAGAACTCCTCGCCCTGGTAGCGCAGGTAGCTCTCGACCTGGAACTCGACGCTGTGGAAGTCGTAGTTGAGCTTGTCGCTCTTGAGCTCACGGCCGAATTTCTCGCCCATCGAGTCGTCGGACAGGTAGGTGATGTGGCCGACCATGCGCGCCAGCATCAGGCCGCGCTTGGGAATCACGCCCTGGTCCTGGAACGAGCCGCCGTGGAACTCGGGGTCGGTGAGGATGGCTTGGCGCGCCACCTCGTTGAAGGCAATGTTCTGCGCCGACAGCTTGGGCGCCGAGGCGATGTCCACGCAATGGCGCACGCGGTCCGGGTAGGTGATGGTCCACTGCAGGGCCTGCATGCCGCCGAGGCTGCCGCCAACGATGGCGGCCCAGGTCTGTACACCTAAGCGGTCGGCCAGGCGCGCTTGGCTGTGCACCCAGTCCTCCACGGTCAGTACCGGGAAGTCGGCGCCATAGGGCTTGCCGGTGGCCGGGTTGATGCTGCTGGGGCCGGTGCTGCCATTGCAGCCGCCCAGGTTGTTCAGGCTGACCACGAAGAAGCGGTTGGTGTCGATCGGCTTGCCGGGGCCGATGCAGCTGTCCCACCAGCCCGGCTTGCGGTCGGTGGCGGCATGGTAGCCGGCGGCATGGTGATGGCCTGACAACGCATGGCAGATCAGCACGGCATTGCTGGCGGCGGCGTTGAGGGTGCCATAGGTTTCGTAGATGAGCTCGTACGAGGCCAGGGAGCGGCCACAAGCCAGGGCCAGCGGTTCATCGAACCGGGCAATCTGTGGTGTTACCAGACCGACGGAATCTTCGGGAAGGACAGTGGACATCGACCCTGCTCACGCTTGACGGAGGCGTAAGTCTAAAGAGCGCTACCCCCAGCGGCAAGCAAAGGCTTGCCGCTGGATGCAGTGTGGGTCAGATCATCCGCCACAGTTCTTGCGGCATGCCAGCGTAGGCCGCCAGCTGGGGCATCAGGAACGACTGGATCACCTGGATGGCGATGAAGGCGAAGATCGGCGAAATGTCCATGCCACCGAGGTTCGGCACCAGGCGACGGAACGGCGCCAGTACCGGCTCGCTGATCTGGTAGGCCAGCTCGGCGGCCGGGTTGTGGCTGTTCGGCGCGACCCACGAGACGATGACCATGACGATCATCGCCACCCAGAAGATTTTCAGGAACAGCGAGGTGATGCCCAGGATCGACCACATCAGCAGGTGCAGGATATCGCCGAAGGTGCCGTAGGTGACCATCAGCACAAAGGCCATCAGCAACGCCTGGATCAGGATCGACAGCAGCAGCGAGGAGGTGTCCAGGCCGGCGATGCTTGGGATCACCCGGCGCAGTGGCTTGAGCAGCGGCTGGGTGGCGCGTACGGCGAACTGGCTCAGCGGGTTGTAGAAGTCGGCCTTGACCAGTTGCAGCACGAAGCGCAGCAGGACGATCACCAGGTACAGGCTGACCAGTGTTTGCACCACGAAGATCGCGGCGCCGGACAATGCATTCATCAATGGCTCCTTATTTGCCCAGTTGTTCGGCCAGTTCGGCGGAACGTTTCGCCGCGGCCTGAAGTGCCTGCTCGACGATCGCCTCGAAACCGCTGGCCTGGAACGACTTGATCGCCGCTTCCGTGGTACCGGCCGGCGAGGTCACACGGCGGCGCAGCTCGGCGGCGTCGACATCGCTGGCAACCGCCATGCGGGCGGCGCCCAGGGCGGTCTGCAGGGTGAGTTGCGAGGCGGTTTCGCGCGGCAGGCCGAGTTTCTCGCCGGCGGCGGTCATTGCTTCGATCAGCAGGAAGAAATAGGCCGGGCCGCTGCCGGAGACGGCGGTGACGGCATCCAGCTGTTGTTCTTCGTCCAGCCACAAGGCGGTGCCGACAGCCGACAACAGCTGTTCGGCCTGCTGGCGCTGCTCGGTGGACACCTCTCCGGTGGCGTACAGGCCGCTGACGCCCTGGCGCAGCAGCGCCGGGGTGTTGGGCATGCAGCGCACCACCGGGATCGCGCCCAGCCAGGCCTGAAGGCTGGCGCAGGTGATGCCGGCGGCGATGGACACCACCAGCTGACCGGACTTGAGGTTTGGCTTCAGCGTTTCGCAGACGGCCTTCATGACCTGCGGTTTGACCGCCAGCACGATCACGTCGACGCCCTCGATGGCCTGGGCGTTGCTTTCGAAGGCTTCGATGCCGTGCTCGGCCTGGATCCGCGCGCGGGTCTCGGCACCCGGGTCGCTGGCACGGATCTGCGCGGCGTCCAGGCCCTGGGCACGCAGGCCGCCGATCAGGCTGGCGGCCATGTTGCCGGCGCCGATAAAGGCAATACGAGTCTTGCTCATGTCAGGTCCTTGAGGGAAAGAGTGAGTTAAGCATGGATTCAGGGCTGTCCGTAGTCGCGGGCGCCGAACAGGGCGGTGCCGATGCGGACCCAGGTCGCCCCTTGGGCGATGGCGGCTTCCAGGTCGTGGCTCATGCCCATCGACAGGGTGTCCAGGCCGAGGCCCAATTGCGCCTGGAGCTGGCGCAGGATGGCAAAGGCGGCCTCCTGCTCGGTGCGGTCCTCGGTCGGCTCCGGAATCGCCATCAGGCCGCGCAGGCGCAGGCCGGGCAGGGCGTTCACCGCTTGGGCCAGGGCCGGCAACTCGGCAGGCGCGCAACCGGACTTGCTGTCCTCGCCGCTGACGTTGACCTGCAGGCAGACGTTCAGCGGCGCCAGGCCGGCAGGGCGCTGCTCGGAGAGGCGTTGGGCGATCTTCAGGCGGTCCACGGAATGTACCCAGTCGAAATGCTCGGCGATGGCCTTGGTCTTGTTCGATTGGATGGGGCCGATGAAGTGCCAGATCAAGGGCAGGTCGGAAAGTACCTGTTGTTTTGTCAGGGCTTCCTGAAGGTAGTTCTCGCCCACATCGCGCAACCCGGCGGCGTAGGCCTCGCGAATTGCGCTGGCGGGCTTGGTCTTGCTCACCGCCAGCAGCTGGATGCTGGCCGGGTCGCGTCCGGCGGCCCTGGCCGCGCTGTCGATGCGGGTGGCAATGGCGTCAATGTTGTCTGCTAGGGTGGACATGGTTCGTCGCCGACGGCTTTGGGGTCTGCGGCATTCTACCTGCTTGATCGCCATTGGGGAGTCTCATGGATGTGACCGACCTGTTGCGCAGGGCCCTGGCTGCCGCTGCCAGCGACCTGCACCTGGCCGCGGGCGAGCGGCCGCTGCTGCGCGTGGATGGGGTGTTGCAGCGCCTGGACCTGCCGGTGCTGACGGCAGGAGCGCTGGAAGACGGGATGGCTGCCGTGCTTGATGACGAGCAGTGGCGACAGTGGGCTGCCGGCGAAGAGTTGGACCTGGCGGTGAGTCTGGATGGGCTGGGGCGCTTTCGGCTGAACCTGTTCCGCCAGCGCAATGGCCCGAGTGCCAGCGTGCGTTTGATCCCCGCGAGCGTGCCCTGTCTGGAGGTGCTTGAACTGGTAGATGTATTTCAAATCATCTCCCGGTACCGGGATGGCTTGATCCTGGTGGGTGGGGCCACCGGCAGCGGCAAGTCGAGCACCCTGGCGGCGCTGATCGATCGGCTCAACCGCGAATACGCATTGCATATCGTCACGCTCGAGGACCCGATCGAGTTCATCCACGCCAGCCAGCGCAGCCTGGTCAACCAGCGTGAGGTCGGCCTGCATAGCCGTGACTTTGCCCAGGCCCTGCGCAGCGCCCTGCGTCAGGACCCGGACGTGATCATGATCGGTGAGCTGCGCGATCTGCACAGCATTCGCCTGGCGATGCGCGCCGCGGAGACCGGGCACCTGGTGCTGGCCACCGTGCATACGCGATCGGCGGTGAACAGTATCGACCGGCTGGTGGAGGTGTTCGCGCCGGAGGAAAAGCCGCTGGTGCGCAGCATGCTGGCCGACTCCCTGCGGCTGGTGGTCGCGCAGGTGCTGGTTCGGCGTTCAGGCGGCGGTCGGGTCGCGGCGCGGGAGGTGCTGGTGGCGACGCCGGCGGTGCGCAACCTGATCCGCGAGGGGCGTCTGGCGCAGATTCATTCGCTGATGCAGGCTGGTGCGGCTGTGGGGATGTGCACGATGGAGGGGGCGCTGCAGGCGCTGGAAGCGCGGGGGATTATCGACAGGGCCTCAAACTGATCGCGGGGCAAGTCGCGCCGGCGCACCGCGATCGGCGTTTCAGCGTTTGGCCAGGCTCAGCGCCTGTTGCTGCTTGGGCAGCACGCGCTTGGCCACCACGTAGTGCTTCTGCCAGTAAGGTTTCTCCAGGCTGTCGATGCTCACCCGCTTGCCGGTGCGCGGCGCGTGGATGAAGCGGTCGTTGCCCAGGTAGATGGCGACGTGGTTGACCCGACGGCTCTTGATGTTGAAGAAGATCAGGTCGCCTGGCTTGAGGTCGCCCTTGGCCACCTTGACGCCCTGGCCTTGGGCCATGGCGTTGGAGGTGCGCGGCAGGTCGACATCCGCCACATCGTTGAACGCATACTTGACCAGGCCGCTGCAGTCGAAGCCCTTCTTCGGGCTGCTGCCGCCCCAGCGATAGGGCGTGCCGAGCACGTTTACCGCACGGCTGAGCACTTCGCTGCTCTGCTTCGGCGACATTGCCACCGCCTGCATGCCCACGGCGTGCTGCTTGGCGGCGTTGGCCGGTCGGGCGCGCAGGCCGGTGGTGCTGCGGTGCTGGATCGGGGTGCGTTTCACCGTGGCGTCGGCGTTGGTCGTGTAACCGGTGAATCCGCTGGGAAGACGTTGCTCACGGTTGGTGGCGTGGGCGGCCAGGGGTAATAAAAGGCAGAGGGTCAGCCATGTCTTGAAGAAAGGTGGCATAGATGAAGCTCTTATAAGTGTTGGCGCGCAACTTTATAACAGCTTTTTGATCAAATTCTGATCCGTTGGTCGCTCAGCCACGTACCATATGTCGGGTCAAAACGAAAAAGTCACATTTTTCGTTAGAAAATTTTCGGCTATCCCACGAGGGCTTCGAATGAATGGTTATCAACAGGGTGCTCCCTCGCACGACACCCACAGCAAGGTCCTCGGCTATCTGCTGTGGATCTTCGGCTTCACCGGCTCGCACCGTTTCTACTACGGCAAGCCGATCACCGGGACGATCTGGTTCTTCACCCTCGGGCTGCTGGGTATCGGCTGGCTGATCGACCTGTTCCTGATCCCGTCGATGGACCGCGAGGCCGACATGCGCTTCGAGTCGGGCGGGGTGGATTACAACCTGGCGTGGATCCTGCTGACCTTCCTCGGCATCTTCGGCGTGCACCGGCTCTACCAGGGCAAGTGGATCAGTGCCTTGATCTACCTGTTCACCGGCGGTCTGTTCCTGCTGGGCGTGCTGTATGACTTCTGGACGCTCAACAGCCAGATCTCCCAGGTCAACGCCGAGCGTCGCCGGGTATGAAAAAAGGCCTTGTCGCTGAGTGCGGCAAGGCCTTTTTCGTTACTGGCGCCGCTGTTGCAGCAGCAGGTTGCTGAAGCCTGCCCCGGCCAGTTGCTTCTGTGCCACGGTCAGCTGTTCACGGTTGCTGAACGGGCCGACCATCACACGGTACCAGGTCTCTTCCTTGACCGTGCCCGACTCCACCTTGACTGCCTGGCCAAGCAGGATGATCTGCGCACGGACCTTGTCGGCATCCGCCTGCTTGCGGAACGAACCGGCCTGCAGGAAGAACTGGGTGGTGGCCGCTGGCTTGATCACCGGTGGCGCTGGTGGTGGTGTCTGCCCCAGCAGCGCGGCCTGGGCGCGGGCGGTGTCGATCTTCGCCGCTTCCGCCGGCGTGACCGGCGTGCTCGGCACGGGCGGCTGCGCCGGTACCGGCGGGGTCTTCTCCGGCACGGCCTCGGGTGGCACGATCACTTCCGACTCCGGCAGCAGGGTGTAGAAGTCGTACTTCGGCTTCACCGGCTGCTGTGGTGTCGGCGTGGTGGCCTTGCTCGCTTCGGCGACCTTCTCCGGCTTGTGTTGCTCGGGCTTGGTGCGCTTGATGTCGTCACCGCCGGGCTCGAGCTTCATCAGGAAGACGATGAAGGCGCCGACCGTCAGGCCGACCGCCAGCCACACCCAGCCCGGGATCGGCTGCTTGCTGGCCGGCGGCTGGGAGCGGCTGGCGCCGCGCTTGGGTGCGGGTTTCTTCTTTGCAGCCAACTTACATGCGCTCCAGGGTTTCCAGGCCGAGCAGTTCCAGGCCCTGCTTGAGGGTGCGGCCGGTCAGGGCGGCCAGGCGCAGGCGGCTCTGCTGCTGTTCGGCGGTTTCGGCGGAGAGGATCGGGCAATTCTCGTAGAAGCTGGAGAACAGGCCGGCGAGGTCGTACAGGTAGCTGCACAGCACGTGCGGCGTGCCTTTTTCGGCGACGTTGTTGAGGATCTCGCCAAATTGCGCCAGGCGCGCGGCCAGGTCCTGCTCGTGCGCTGCCTGCAGGACGATGCTGCCGTCGACTTCGTCAAAGCCCTTGCCGAGCTTGCGGAACACACCGGCCACGCGGGTGTAGGCGTACAGCAGGTACGGCGCGGTGTTGCCTTCGAAGTTGAGCATCAGTTCGAAGTTGAAGCTGTAGTCGCTGGTGCGGTGCTTGGACAGGTCGGCGTACTTGACCGCGCCGATGCCGACCACCTCGCCGATGTGGCGCAGTTCGTCCTCGGCCAGCGACGGGTTCTTCTCCTTGACCAGCGCGTAGGCGCGGTCCTTGGCCTCGGTGAGCAGGTCGATCAGCTTGACGGTGCCGCCATCACGGGTCTTGAACGGGCGGCCATCGGCGCCGTTCATGGTGCCGAAGCCCATGTGCTCCATCTTCATCGGGTGGCCGACGAAACCGGCGCGGCGAGCCACTTCGAACACCTGGTTGAAGTGCAGGGCCTGGCGCTGGTCGACGAAGTACAGGGCGCGGTCGGCGTTCAGCGTGTTGCTGCGGTAGCGCACGGCTGCCAGGTCGGTGGTGGCGTACAGGTAGCCGCCGTCGGCCTTCTGCACGATCACCGGCAGCGGCTCGCCCTCGGCGTTCTTGAACTCCTCGAGGAACACGCACTGGGCGCCCTGGTCCTCGACCAGCAGGCCCTTGGCCTTGAGGTCGGCGACCACGTTGGCCAGGTCGGCGTTGTAGGCGCTCTCACCCATGACGTCGGCCATGGTCAGCTTGACGTTGAGCAGCTCGTAGGTCTTCTGGCAGTGCGACAGCGAGATGTCCTTGAAGCGCGTCCACAGGGCCATGCACTCAGGGTCGCCGGCCTGCAGCTTGACCACCAGGCCGCGGGCGCGGGTGGCGAACGCCTCGGACTCGTCGAAGCGCTTCTTGGCGGCGCGGTAGAAGTTCTCCAGGTCCGACAGCTCGTCGCTGGTGATCGGGTTTTCTTCCAGGTAGGCCAGCAGCATGCCGAACTGGGTGCCCCAGTCGCCCACGTGGTTCTGGCGGATGACGTCATCGCCGAGGAATTCCAGCACGCGCGCGACGCTGTCGCCGATGATGGTCGAGCGCAGGTGGCCGACGTGCATTTCCTTGGCCAGGTTCGGCGCCGACATGTCGATCACCACCTTCTCGGCCGGGCCGGCCTTGCGCACGCCCAGGTGCTCATCAGCCAGGGCGGCGTCGAGGCGGCTGGCCAGGGCCTCGGTGTTCTGGAAGAAATTCAGGAAGCCGGGGCCGGCGATCTCGACCTTGGTGATGTCGGGGCTGGCCGGCAGGCTGGCGATGAGTTTTTCGGCCAGGTCGCGGGGCTTCATGCCGGCTGGCTTGGCCAGCATCATGGCGATGTTGCTGGCGAAGTCGCCGTGGGTCTTGTCCCGGGCGTTTTCCACCTGGATCGCCGGCGTCAGCCCTTCAGGCAGCACACCGTCGGTGACGAGTTGGGTGAGGGCTTGCTGGATCAGCTGGCGAATGGTGTCTTTCATGGGATTCTCTTTTCGACCGCAAGCGCGGTGAGCGCTTCGATGCGCAGGTGGAAAAACTGGGCATTATCCGTTGCCGGGGACGGGTTGCCAACCTTTTGGGACACAAGCCATTGTCGGCGCGGGGGGGGGGGGGGGGGGCGGGGCGGGCCCCCGCCCCCCCCCCCCCCCCCCCCCCCCCCCCCCCCCCCCCCCCGGGGGCCCCCCCCCCCCCCCCCCCCCCCCCCCCCCCCCCCCACCCCGCCGGCACCCCCCCCCCCCAAACCCCCACC